>CAJWCX010000240.1 GCA_913031405.1 uncultured Flavobacteriales bacterium
TGATCTTTTGACAAAAAAGTCACCATGCTTGGTGCCAATGATTTCATCATTAAACCACTCCGTATCCTTTAAAACATCTTCATCAGTTTCAAAAACTTTATCTACTCCAATACTCTCTAACGATCGATTGAATCGATCTTTTATAAATTCATTGACTTGGTTCTTTGGCAAAAAGTCCAATTCACCTTTCTCAAAAATCCAGTCAATGACAGCACTTTCTGATTTGAAAGCTTTCCGGCACATGTCTTGAATACGCTCTGCATAATCCTCATCAAACCAATCTGGGTTTTCTGCTTTGATGATTTTGATTAAATCAATTCCAAAATCACCGTGAATTTGCTCTTCTTTTGACGTCGCCTCTACCACATTAGAAACCCCTTTAAGCATATTTTTGTGCTTATTAAAAGCCATGATAATTAGAAATTGTGAAAAGAGTGAAACGTGCTCTATAAATAATGAGAACAATAGAACAGATTCCGAATACTCCCTAATATCCTCACTTTTTGACGCCGCCAAAGCCGTTTCCAAATATTGTACTCTTTTCATGATGACAGGCTTTTTCTTCAAGGTTTGAAATTCTTTATTTAATCCAAGGATTTCAAGAAGATGTGAATAGGCATCTGCATGCCGCACCTCACTCTCTCCAAAGGTCGCTCCTACAGAACCTACCTCTGGTTTTGGAATTCTCTGATAGATATCACCCCAAAAACTTTTAACCGCCACTTCTATTTGAGAAATCGCTAACATTGTATTTTTAATAGCGCTGCGTTCTGAGTCTGTCAGTTTGGTTTTGAAATCTTGTATGTCACTCGTGAAATTGAATTCTGAATGGATCCAGTAAGAATGACGAATAGCAGAAACATATTCATAAAGCTCTGGGTATTCATAAGGCTTTAAATTGATACGTTTCTCAAAAATGTTTGGTTTCCGTTTTTGTGCTTGCTCGTTTCTGTATAAAATGTAGCACTTGGCGACATCCAAAAATTCACTTTTCATGAGCTTTTGCTCAACCACATCTTGGATTTCCTCGATACTAGGTATATAATTAACGATTCTTCCACTGCGTTCAGAAAGAACTTCAAAAACTTCTAATGAAATATTGGTAGCATCTTCCAATGTCCCATTATTTGTGGACTGCATCGCTTTATAAACAGCCGCTGTAATTTTTTCTAAATCAAATATTTCTTTTGAATAATCTCTTTTTCTAACCTCTTGAAACTTCATAAACTCTTCTTTAATTTTTGCACCAATTAGATGTGCAATGTGACAATAGCATTAACGAAATTAAATCATATTTGAGGGCATCTGAGAAAAAATGTAAGTTGTTTTTAACATCAAAAGTTGATAACTCGATAACCACTTTAAAAATCAGATAGATAGACTTTGAAACTTAATTTTTTAAATAAAATAAATGCTATTTATGGCCGAATTTTTAAATTCTTTGGTACGACTATTGCGTATTAAAGCAAAGGATTAAATAAAAAATGTGTGCATTCTCTTATTAATATTAGAATGTCATTTTTTTTATCGTTAAATTACCACCACATGCCTACCAAAAAACGAATTATGAAAACAAGTGTCTTTATTCTACTTACAATCATTGCAACGAACACATTTTGTCAAAACAACTCAGTTTCTGCAGTCGAGACTGAAAAATTGCTTCACTCCTACTACCCGGATAATAAAACTTTACATCAAAAAGTAAAGGTCTTTTATGATTCACTAGCGGCCTGTCGCGACACAACTACCATAGACTGGCTTTTTAAAGAACAGATAAACCTGAGCTCACTTTTAGCACGTGACTTTGATCCATATAATCCGTTAATTCCAGAATACAGCATTCAACAACTATTAAAAGACCTAAATAAATCTCTTCTTGGCTTTGAATTTGACCAAACCTATTCTGGTGATTTTCATCTCCTGGTATATCCAGATATAAAGTTCATTCTTGAATATGCACGTAAAAAACTCATGAGAGGCGAACCGAATGAAACAAGCATGAAGATCGAAAAAGCATTTGAGATCTTTTTTGATGTGTGGGGGCCTGTTAAATATGATTATACCGCATACTGCTATGACATTTGTTGTGATTGCGCTCAAGAAAGCGCCTTAGGTTCAGGATTGCACAGCAAGGTCCTTACAGCCATTACTATCTACACTGCGCATTCCAATTTATTTTCAGAAGCTATTGATGAAATAAAAGAAGGGCTGAAATACGATGTACTCAACACCTATGCTTTCAGTAGTCCAAAAAAAGCTATTCTTGCAGAATTTGCCATCGTTAAACCGTTATTAGACCTTAGTGAGGAAGAAGCGCTTATCTATGAAAAAAAGAGAATTTATCTAGAAGAAACACCCGAAGAGAGTCTTCACAACTATGGTCGTTAATACCAAAAAATAGATCCAATCGCCAACACGATAAGGGCCTTGTAGATATTATTGATTCGATTGAACTGTGTTGGGGTTTTTGATGCTCTCAAAATAAAAGTAGACAAAAATATCGCCACGAAACTCAGTCCAAAGTAATAAGCAATATCCCTATCTAAGATATTTGGAAACAGTACAATAATCATCACCATGGAAGCAATCATAAAACTGAGTATGATGTATTTACACGTTCTAATTCCAAAAAAAATCGGAATGCTCTTCTCCCCCACAATCAGATCGCCTTTTAACGAAACCATCCGCTTGATGACCTCTCTTGTTATGGTTAAGGCAAAAATATAGCCAACGAAAAGTATAATAGTCAAATTCGTATGCATATAGTAAATACTGATACTTGCAAATGGTGCGATGGTCAAAAAAGAAGCCCCGATCTCTCCTGTCAGCGGCTTTTTTCTCAACTTGTGAGAATAGAACCACAATCCAAATGCGAAAGCACCATTAAAAACAAACACTTTCCAACCTGAAAAGATCGAAAACAGCATTCCGACGGTCAGTAAAAACAAATAGGTATTGAAACAGAAAGACTTACTAATCACACGACCAAATATGGTTTGTTCAGGATGATTAATCATGTCCTTTTCAAAATCGTAAAAGCCATTAATAATGTATCCAGCCATTATCAGACTAGCAATACCTAATATGTTTAAATTCAGTGATATATCACTTATTAATTCAATCTTAGAAATAG
The DNA here is from genome assembly GCA_913031405.1 of uncultured Flavobacteriales bacterium. GTDB lineage: Bacteria > Bacteroidota > Bacteroidia > Flavobacteriales_D > Crocinitomicaceae > UBA952. Next base: position 3,134 of record CAJWCX010000240.1, read on the forward strand.
ATGAATTTAACATATACATCGCACTGAGATACAAGGCGCAGGTCAGCACCAAGACATTGTACCAACGAACCAAAGACAGTAGCGCTAAGGCCTTAACCAGAAAACGTTCACTTTTGGATTTAAAAGTTGGGGGGTCGGGAATATTAAAATCTGTGGATGACATTGA
>CAJWCX010000241.1 GCA_913031405.1 uncultured Flavobacteriales bacterium
AATCACTTGATTATAACCTGCTTTTTTTTGAACCTTTTTTAAAAAGTGCTCTAAGCGTTCTCTTAACGCTGTTCCATTAGGTAACCAAAGTGGAAGCCCCTGCCCTACTGTCTGTGAAAAGGTAAAGAGTTCCAATTCCTTACCAAGTTTTCTATGATCACGTTTTTTTGCCTCTTCAATCAGCTCTAAATATTCCTTTAATTCTGCATTTTTAGGGAAAGTAATACCGTAAATACGTGTCAATTGCTTGTTCTTCTCATCACCCCTCCAATAGGCTCCAGCAACCGCAGTAAGTTTAATAGCTTTAATGAAACCTGTATGAGGAATGTGAGGTCCACGACATAAATCCGTAAAATCTCCTTGAGTATAAAAGGTAATATTACCATCTTCAAGACCATCTAATAACTCTATCTTGTAGGGATCTTGCTTATTTGAAAAATAATCAAGGGCTTCAGTTTTTGAAATTTCTTTTCTTTCAAAAATATTTTTCTGCTTCGCGAGTTCCTTCATTTTTGATTCAATCTTAGCCAGATCATTTTCAGAGAACGATTCCTCTAAAAAATCAATGTCATAATAGAATCCTTTAACGATGGGCGGCCCAATAGCAAACTTAGCATTGGGGTAATAAAACTGAATGGCCTCGGCCATTAAGTGCGCAGAAGAATGCCACATGGTTGACTTACCTGCATCATCCTGCCAAGTCAATAATTGCAATGTCGCATTTTCAGAGATAGGACGATTGGCATCTACAACCTTTCCATTCACTACTGCTGCTAAAACATTACGTGCTAAACCCTCTGAAATAGACAAAGCAATGTCCATAGATGTTGTATTCAATTCAACATTTCGCAATGAACCATCAGGAAGGGTAATGTCAATCATAAAAAATTTTGGGCAAAGATAAACAATCAAGATAATATTGAGAAGATATTGAATCTATCTTTTACTTTCAATTCGAAATAAAGATTTTTGGATGGCTCGTATCGAATTTGATAACTCGTCATCACCAATGATTGTAGCAGGAAGTTGCATTGAAATGTAACATCTAAAAATCCAAATTTCCAATATGTCTTTTAATTCCACAGAATAAGGTTCATAAAGTGGATTCGTAGAAATCAATAGAAGCGTTTTATCCTTTTTGATTTGGTTTTCCACAATTTTAAACACAATCCCTTCATCTCTTGTCACGAGAATACAAGGTGTATCCGATGAAATCGTTGTCCAATCCTGCACAAACTCTCCTACCACATACGAACCGTCAGTTACAGGGGGCATAGAGTCTCCAGAAATAGGAAAGGTTCGGTGTTTTCGATTTTTAGATAAAAAAGGCAATCGAATCGTAGGTAATTCTTTGATGAATTCAGGATCGGAATAACCAAGGGCATAACCAGCCCTTGCCTTCACGGGAATCATTTCAATCAGTTCATCATTACTTTCTGATACCTGGGCAGTCAAGACCCTAAGCTTAGAGCCCATTGCCGAAGACTTCCAACTACTTGATAGCTTCGACCATTGACTGCTACTAAAGCTTGAAAAATCATTCTTAAGAATAGAATCCACAGAAATGTTGTAATAGTCAGAAACTAAAGAAATGATTTCAAGACTTGGCAGGGCAACGTTGTTTTCATAGCCGCTATAAGTAGAACGATTCAAACCAAGACTTTTTGAAACATCATCCTGTGACTTACCAAAATGTTTTCGAAGTAATTTTAAGTTGTTACCTACGGTCATTAAAATCAATATTTGTTTTGTAAATATATAAAATTATTAATAACTCAACAATTATTTTGCTTAGTTTTTAATCTTACTGTGAAATGAATTTATAACTGATATAGCCAGTCTGAACCGCACTCCCAGACGGTTTAAAATTGAATCGCGATTTTTTGGCATATTCCAATGCTTTCGACTTCATACATACTGAAACTTGCGCTGAAGAAGCGCCATCAATCTGTGCATCAACTACACTTCCATTCCTATTGACTTTAATTCGGACAATTATTGTGCCTCTGGAATTGTATCCACAAGTGTATCCAGGATTACGTACATACCAATTGTCATTCTTATAAGCAGTTCGCCCCGAAAGTTCCCACTCTACCATAACTTCTCCTGAAAACTGATTCTCAGATACAGCTTTTTGAACCGTATTTTGTCTCTCCTGTTCTTTTCGCCGCTCTTCTAATTTGGCCTGATGTTCTTTCAACAATTCCTCACGTCTCTCTTCGCCACCTGTTTCATCTTTAAACTGTTGCTCAATATCTTTTGCCACCTCTTCCGGATCTCCTTCATAAGTATTTTCAGACCAATCTTCACTAGAATTCATTCTAGAATCATTCATATTTCGGCTGATGTTCGAGATATCACCTACCGAATAATCATTTGTCTCGATGTTTTCTGAAGTTAAACGAATCTCATCATCCTCAATCTTTGAATACATATCAAATTGTGTCTTTACACCAAAGCCTGTATAGGAGCTCACCTGGAGATATATAAATACAAAGAGATAAACACCTGCGCATGCAGCCAACCCCATTATCGTATGTTCTGAAATCTTCTTCATGGTTTATTTATTACAGCTTCCGTTGCTTTATCTATGTATTGAATAACAACTCCAGACGTTTCATCAATAACACCCAAAAAATTGAGATCAACGCTATATATAAGCCAAGAATTAGAAGGCACAATTTGAGTTCCTTTTTGGTTAATTAAGGCATTACCTGATTCATTGCTAACAATAAAATAGTCGTCTTGCTGCATTATAGAAATATACAACGCATTTAAAATTACGTTCAAATTAAAATCCATTAAACCTACTTTTCCGTTTTTTCTAAATAATATAAATCGATGATTTATGAGATCTAAACTCTCAAAGTCATCATCAGAAACCAAATTAAATACAGAGTCTAATATGGCCCATTTATCATTTTTTTGAATGCCATAATAGCTTCCAAAAGATTTTATAACATCATATTTTGGACTTATTACAAAATGTCCAAGGGTATCGATAAGTCCATATTTTTTATCCTTCACAGCTACTGCTCGCCCATTAATAAAATTACCCAATAAACCACAGTCAAGATACTCTTCAAACTGATTCTTTATAACCTGTTTACCGTTTACATCTAAATAACCCAGTTTATCATCCTTAATACAAATCGCATAGCCATTCACCTCTTTATATATCTCCTGAAAGAGGGTATCATTAACGATAAAACCACGTCGATTCGAAAGCTGTTTATAATTATCTGTATCCGTTAAAATAAATAAACTGTCAGAAATAAAAAAAAG
>CAJWCX010000242.1 GCA_913031405.1 uncultured Flavobacteriales bacterium
TGTTTTTAAGTGAAAGCATAAAGGTATCCCTAGGATGATTATTGGCTTCAGTCAAGTCAGTAACTTCAAAATCCACATACTGAATGTCCTTACTTTCTGTATGATCTAGTTCTTTAAGTCCATTATTTTGAGTCCATTGTTCCTTCCATTTATTGAAATCTTCTTCGGATTGCTGATTAACCAAATGAATTGGTGTGTTGCAAACCAAATGTTCAAAGGATAAAAGTCGTTGGTTCACATCTTGGGCAAATTTACAAAACTCGGGATAGTTTCGAGATCCGAATCCAAGAACAGAAAATTCAAATCTTATGTCGGCAGATCCCTTATTTAGCTTCTTTAGGAATTTATTTGCCCCTGAAGGTGCTTCACCTTGACCATAAGTCGAGGTCATGACCAATAGTTTGTAATTCCGTTTGCTTGGCTTGTAATTATTGAGGTGGTCCAAATAAACTTTTTTATCATTCGCAATCAATAAGTTATAAATGACTTTGGCCTGACGCATGGTGTTTCCATTTTCAGAACCAACAAGAATAATGTATTCAGACTTCCCTCTCCTAAATCGATTGGTTTTTCGATGCTTTAAACGTTTCAAACTCACCTGGAAACCAGAAAACATAAAAAATAAAATACTACAAGAAGTTACGCATAAAATAATAGACCATGAAATACTCCCTTTTCCCGTGTGTAACATATAGCTCCATTCAGAAACATCCTTTTGTATACCAAATTTAAATTCACTCAATACTTCTCCAGTAAACTGATTGACAATTCGATCTGACGAATGTGTCCTCAATTGAAAATGATCTCCGTCTTCCGGAAAGGGTGAAAAAGGAAAGCTTAGAATTTCTAGATCACTTAACCTGGTATTCTCAAAACAGGAGAAGCCAGAAGGTCTTATTACTGGTGATTCGTTAACGTTTTTTGGGTCAAAGTGATGAACCGCTTGCTGCTTACCTGGAGCCAATTCAAAACGTTCCATGGAAAGGTAAACCCCGGTAAGGGCAATAATTACAATAGCCAAAATAAATATTCTGGAAAGCTGAACATGCCAATGTGCATAAAACGAATCTTTTGAAAACTTTTTGAAAATAGCCAAAAAACTACCTTGCCGTCGAATAAGTAAAAGTAAACCTGATAATGCAATTAAAAATAAAACCAAAGAAGATAAACCAACCAATATTCGTCCTGTTTTCTTATAAAACAGAGAACGATGAAAAATACGAGTCAGCTTGTAGAGTTCTGCTTCCTGAGGAGGTTTTGAAACTTCTTCTGCGGTCATTGGATGAACATAAATACGCTTAGAATCCCCATCATTAGTAATCACATAGGCCTCGATTCCATCATCTTTCATTTCAATTGAAAGTGTCTCGAGATATTGGTTATCTAAAGAGTCACAGAGCTGAGAAAGTCTTATTTGAGTTAAATCGGCATATTTGGATAATTGCTTTTCTTTTTCGATAGAAGAAAAAGATAAAATAACCCCACTTATTGAGGCAGAAAGAAGAAAAAAAGAACTGATACAAGCCAGAAAAAAATGGCTAAACCTCCAAACGGAAAGAATCATTAAATAGGAATAAATCGTACATACCTGACGTATCCCTTTCCTTCAATTTTCTTTTCCAGATTCGAACGTGTCAGTCTGAACTCAATATCCTTTTCAAAATAATCCTGATCTTCCACGGCACTCTCAAAACGCAATTTGTAACCTTTATTGATTTGATCTTCATTAAAAGTCAAAACACTAATTGCCCTTTCTCCTCCTCCAACAGTGGCACCTGTAATACCATCTAATCCTGTTCTCTTTTTTCCATACCATTTCCACCACGATCCCATTTCATAATACCATTCCGAGTCGTCTCCATGAACATAGATTGTTTTTTCGTATTCTCCTTTTGGATTGATTAGGGATACAATAACATAGGCCCCTTCACCCGAATAATTAATCATTTGCAGCATACATTTGTATTTCTTCTCTCCTGCCGGGACGTCATTAGACGACAAGCAAAAGACTAACAAAATAAGACTCAAACAAAAAAATACTTTTTTCATTATTACGGTTTTAAGAAATTAATTTGATCAATATTTTTGTTCAGTAATTCATTTTCTAATGCCAAATCATAGGGCAATTCACCAAATTCTGTCCTTTGATTGATGTCTGCACCAGACTCAACCAAAAAAGAGATATAATCAACATTTTCTACTTTCATACAAGCCAAATGAAGCGCTGACATTCCTTGTTGATTTATTGCATTTAATTCTACATCATATTTCAAAAGTAATAAACAAATTTCTTTATCCTTATGTTCAATCGCATGGTGCCATAAAGTATTTCCGTCATTATCTTGAACATCAAAGGACGCTTCATTACGATTGAGCACATTTAATGAAACCTTATTATTGGATTGGATAGCTTTCATTATTGGTGTTTCACCTTTCGTGTTTTTATCATTAATTCCTATACCCTTTTGAACCAAATACTCCAATAAAATCGAATCTTCAGATTTCCGAGCTAAAACATGTAGCAAATTGTTCTTTTCACTATTGACAGCTTGCAAGTCTAGACCTAGAGACTCTAGATATTGGAATACATCAATACCATTTGGTTTTCTGCGCATTCCTCTAGCAGCGAAAAAAAGAGCAGCACTATTATTGGTTTTAGGGTCCATTCCATAATCCATAACGAGTTTCATCATCTCTTGATTTCCAGAACGAGCTGCATAAACAAAGGCATTGTTTCCATTGGCATCTGTTGTCATCAGGTTAAGACCTTTGCCTTCAAAATACCTTATCATTTCCGAGTTTTCTAAAAAAGGAATTATCAACAATAAAGCATTTGCACCATCCTTATTTTTCTCTTCACTTAATACACTTCCATGTTTTATACAAAGATCATATAGCTCTTTATTCAATTGCCCGGTTACTGCACAAAAATTGGCTAAGCTATAACCGTGAGCATCAACGAGCTTCATATCCGTTCCTTTTTCAATCAAAAATCTTACAAGATCTAGGTTGTTTTTGTAAGCCGCCCAAAAAACATATGACCGACCGTCATGTGTTATTTTTTGCACTCCATTTCCTTCCATCATGATCATTTCCTTAATGGTAGAATTGTCTACCTCTTCCAATATCGCCCATGAAACAGCATCAAAATCATAACGATCCAATTCAGAAATACTATGACCGTTTTGTATTTCTGTTTTAACCTTTTCAATGGATGGATTGGTCTTCCAATAATCTCTACTCAAAAAACCCAAAAGAAAACATTGATGCTACACCAATTAA
>CAJWCX010000243.1 GCA_913031405.1 uncultured Flavobacteriales bacterium
TTCTCCTTTCCTTCGGACATGATTTGGAAATATATACGGATGGCTCCAATGTGGAAACTGGCATAAAAGCCATCAATAAAATAAAACCAGATCTTGTGTTTTTGGATATTCAAATGCCTGACGGAAACGGATTCGATGTTCTTAAAGGTGTTAAAGAAAAAGATTTTGAAATCATCTTCATTACCGCCTATCAAGAATACGCGATTCAAGCAATTAAATTCAGTGCCTTGGCTTATATTCTCAAACCTATTGATATTGATGAATTGGAGGAGGCTCTTGATAAGGCTTTAGATACCATGAAAAAGAAAAACGGAAAAGATGTTCAATTCAATGCGCTTCAGGAAAATGCGGACAGAAATAAAAAAAATAAACTTGTTTTGAAAACGCAAGAAAGCGTGCATGTTTTGGAGCTGAAAGATATCGTTAGATGTGAGGCCGATAAAAATTATACCTCGTTTTTCCTGAACTCTGGAAAAAGAATTCTCGTCTCAAAAACCTTAAAGGAATATGATTTACTCCTCTCACGTCATTCATTTTTCAGGGTGCAACAATCTCATTTGATAAACCTTAATTTCATAGACCGATATGACAAAATAGATGGAGGCGCTGTCATTATGAAAGATGGCAGTTCAGTTCCCTTATCTCCCGCTAAGAAAGAACAGTTTTTTCACATTTTAGAAAACCTATAGGGATTGATCCAAATCAGCCAGTAAATCTCTCACGTCCTCTACTCCAACACTTAATCTGATTAAAGAATCAACTATACCACACTCTTCACGATCCTTTTTAGGTATTGTTGCATGTGTCATCGTTGCAGGATGTCCAATGAGCGATTCCACTCCTCCTAATGACTCTGCCAAAGCAAATAGCTTCACCTTCTTCAATATTTCTAATGCACGCACCTTATCATTTTCTTTTAAAGAAAAAGAAATCATACCCCCAAAACCTCGCATTTGTTTACAAGCAATATCATGATTCGGATGATCTTCAAATCCTGGCCAAAAAACCCGTTCTATTCTTGGATGACTCCTAAGGAATCGTGCTACTTTTTCGCCATTCTCACAGTGCCTTTGCATTCTTAGATGTAGCGTTTTAATTCCACGTAAAACAAGAAATGAATCCATGGGTGAAGTAATAGCACCTGAAGAATTCTGAATACGATAAATCTCACTTGCAATTTGATCATTAGAGGTAATTAGTGCTCCCATGACCACATCAGAATGCCCACCAAGATATTTTGTTACGGAATGCATCACAATATCAGCACCCAACTCAAGAGGATTTTGTAGATAAGGAGTTGCAAAGGTATTGTCAACACAAAGCAAGGCATTTACATTTTTCGCAATGGTAGACATTGCTTTGATATCAACGACATTAATCATTGGGTTTGTTGGTGTTTCTGCCCAAATCAACTTGGTTCGATCGTTCACCGCTTCGCGAACCAAAGATTCATTTCTCATATCGATAAAATTAAACTTGATCCCGTACTTTTCAAAAATCGTTCGAAAAAGCCTATAAGACCCACCATAAAGATCATTTGTAGAGATGACCTCATCCCCTGGATTCAACATTTTTAAAACAGCGTCAATAGCTGCAATTCCCGATGCGAAACAGGCACCATATTTGCCATTTTCTAGAGCAGCTAGGCTTTTTTCCAAAACATGTCGAGTGGGGTTCTGAGTTCGTGAATACTTATAACCCTTGTGATTTCCTACTCCATCTTGAACAAAGGTAGAGGTTTGATAAATAGGTGTCATAATGGCTCCTGTAGCTGAATCTGGATCGACACCGGCATGAATGGCTTTAGTTCCGAATTTCATATTATCTTTTGACACTAAAATAAGATAAAACTTCAAGGAAAATCCAATTCCATAGATGGATTCCAAAAGTATTTTTCAAAATCAACAACTTTGTCATGAATGACCATCAACCCCTCTTTTTCAAGAAGATATTGCATTTGATTTGACGTTTCAAAATGATGTTTACCAGAAAGAAAACCATTTCTATTAACAACCCGGTGTGCAGGAACATCATGCAAAGAATGAGAAGCATTCATAGCCCAACCCACCAATCTAGACGACTGTTTTGAGCCTAAATAAGCTGCTATCGCACCATAGGAGGTGACTCGACCCTCTGGTATTAGACGAACTACATCATACACATCTTTATAGAAATCTTTTTTTTTCAGGGTCCCTCGTTTATATGATTAAAAGTAAGATAAATTTCAAGGCATAAAAAAAGCCATCAAAAGGTGGCTTTAAATATTTTCGAAAATAGTACTATTCCTCTTCGGGACCTTTCCAATTTCCGTCCTCATCATAATGGGATAAACACTCCGCTGTTTCTTCTTCACTACAACCTTTTTCTGCACACATTGCTGCACATTCCTCCTTGCTCATTTTTGAGCATTCTGACATGTCACATTTATTTGCTTTTGAATCAAAATCGGAAGATTTAACATCTTTATCATCGCAACACTCTTTAGAATCTTTGGAGCTTGAGTCCTCAACTGTGCAACAAGTATCTTCATTTGTTCCGCAAGTATCGTCTCCATGTCCACTACCTAAAATAGGAGCAATGACCAATCCAACCAAACAAGTTAGTTTGATTAAGATATTCATGGAAGGACCCGAAGTATCCTTAAACGGATCTCCTACTGTATCCCCCGTAACTGCCGCTTTGTGAGCTTCAGAACCTTTAAATGTCATTTCTCCATCAATCATGACTCCTGCCTCAAAAGATTTTTTAGCATTGTCCCATGCACCACCGGCATTGTTTTGGAATATTGCCCAAAGAACACCTGAAACTGTAACTCCTGCCATATATGCTCCTAAAGCTTCAGCACCCATTGCAAAACCAATAATGATTGGGGATACAATTGTAATAATACCAGGTAACATCATTTCTTTTAATGCAGCCGTTGTAGAGATATCAACACATTTTTCATATTCTGGTTCTGCTTTGCCTTCCATGATTCCGGGGATGTCTTTAAACTGTCGTCTTACCTCTTTAACCATTGCCATTGCTGCCTTCCCGACAGAACTCATGGCCAAAGCAGAAAAAACTACCGGAATCATTCCCCCAATGAACAAAGCTGCAAGAACCTTAGCCTTAAAGATATTAATACCGTCAATATCAGTAAATGTAACATACGCTGCAAATAAAGCTAAAGCCGTAAGCGCCGCAGAGGCAATAGCAAAACCTTTACCCACTGCCGCTGTTGTATTACCCACCGCATCTAAAATATCAGTTCTCTCACG
>CAJWCX010000244.1 GCA_913031405.1 uncultured Flavobacteriales bacterium
CTCTATTAATCCTGTTCAAGGAAAATTTTACGAGAATTATGGGGATTATACAGTTCAGCTCATTTTGACTGCTGATAACGGATGTATGGATACTACTGAGCAAAACCTCACCGTACACCCCAACCCAATGATCAATTATCAAGTTGGACCAGCATGCAAAAACACCTGGACAACATTTGAAAACACCTCTACCATTCCACTAGGAAATCTGGCTGCAAGTAACTGGTTGTTCAATCTTCAATACAATTACGATGAAATCAATGCTTCTATCAAGTTTCCAACCATTGGAATTCAATTGATTACTTTGCAATCCACCAGTGATCAAGGATGTATAGTCGATAGCACATTCACAATAGAAGTACAAAAGGAGCTAAGAGCTGCTTTTGAAGTAGATCCCTCTGCATTGATATCAGATATTCCAATTTTATATCGTAATGTAAGCATCGGAGCAGACAGCTCATATTGGGATTTTGGAGATGGTACACCTGTTTCTTTAAACAACAATATCGAAAACAGTATTACCTATCCAACATCATTAAACGGTTCTACTATTCAAGTGGAGCTGATGACCGTCAATGAATTTGCCTGTCGCGATACTGCAAAAAATACCTATGTCATGAATGAAGCTTTTTATGATTTAAGCCTTGAAACCTTATTTGCTCAAGATATTAATGGTTATCTCACCGTAGGCGTTGAAATTCAAAACAAAGGTTCTATCCCCATAGAAAACCTTGTATTAACGCTTAAAACTCCTGAAAACGGCCCTATTCAAGAAAACTGGTCGGGTGCCTTAGTCCAAAACGAAAACGAAATCTACGTATTCAATGCCCACCCATCCGCTTATATATCAACGCAAGATAACAAAGAACGATTTGTATGTGTCGAAGCGCAAGGCATAAACACGATGGGTTACATGGACATCAATTTTGACAATAACACGATTTGTAAAAATATTGAAGGTTCCGGATTGGTCATTCTTCCCCTTTACCCCAACCCTACATCAGAAGACATCATATTATCCGTGCTCATCAGCCAACCTTCAACATTACACATCGAGCTCATTGATCAAAGCGGCAGAAAAGTATTAAATCAAGATTACACCGAGAACTTTGATGCAGGAATTCATGAATTCCTCTTGCCGTTCTCATCGCTTAACAAGGGTATTTATCACATTCGAGTTTCAAACAATTCGGAAATACTCATGGAGAAAATAGTCCGTTATTAAGACCTTACTTCTGTGTAAGATAAGTTTCCTATTTTTAGACATCTAAAACCAAGCCATGAAAAACCTAAACGTTTTGATATGCTATTTATTTGTTTGTGTATTCGCAGACGGACAAAGCAAAATACCAACCTGTGTCAAAAGAGATCGCGGAAACAATTATAAAAGTAACTCATTATCGGTAAATCAAATAGCGGAGACCGAAAAGTATAATGTCACTTTCTACGACCTTAATTTGAACATGACCAATCTGAGCACCTATCTTTCGGGAAAAGTACGAATGCATGCCATAGCAACTGAACCGCTGGATTCTGCACTTTACGAGCTCTTTTCTACATTTACCATTACTGGTATTACTGTCAACGGACAACCCGTTAATTATTCGAGGGTGAATTCGGCCATTAAAGTTCCTGTAAATGCTCAAATCGGAGATTTATTTGTCATCGAAACGCAATATAATGGAACACCTCCAACTGCAGCTACCAATCCTCTTGGAGGAGCGGGAATGTCCCAAGATGATTCACCTACATGGGGAAATGAGGTGGTTTGGTCGCTCTCAGAACCTTTTTCAGCTTATGAATGGTTTCCATGTAAACAAAGTCTTAATGATAAGGCAGACAGTAGCTATTTCTTCATTAATGTCCCATCAAATTTGAAGGCTGGATCAAATGGTCTATTGGAAGATGTTATCGACATGGGCAATGGTTACAGCCAATACCAATGGAAACATCGGCATCCCATTGATTATTATTTAATCTCTGTATCCGTATCAAGCTATGTGGATTACAGTATATATGCTAATCCAGTCGGGGCACCGAATCCGATTCTAATTCAAAATTATATTTACGACAATCCACAGACCCTTCCCTATTTTCAAGACGATATTGACGAAACCGTTGACTTCATGGAGCTCTTTTATGAATTGTACGGTCCATATCCATTTGAAGATGAAAAGTACGGTCATTGCATGGCTCCTTTTTCAGGTGGAATGGAACACCAAACGATGACCACACAGGGTTTTTTCAATAAAGGATTGACTGCGCATGAGCTCGGTCATCAGTGGTGGGGTGATCACGTAACCTGTGCTTCCTGGTGTGATATCTGGATCAACGAAGGCTTTGCCTCATACAGTGAATACCTGATGCTCGAAAATCTATACCCTAATGAGGCCAATGGGCACATGGAGGATGTTCATGACAATGTGATGAGTCAAAACGGAGGAAGTGTATGGGTTCTCGATAGTTTAAATGAAAATCGCATCTTCAGTGGTCGGTTAACCTACGATAAAGGAGCAGCGATTGTTCATTCGATGCGCTATATGATTAATAATGATGACCAATTTTTTCAAATTCTAAGAGATTTTCAGAATACATTCGCTGACGGAACAGCATACGGAATAGACTTCAAACATGCTTTAGAATCTGCATCGGGAATTGATTTTACACCACTCTTTGAGCAATGGTATTTTGGACAAGGATACCCCACTTACTCTATTCAATGGCAACAAACAGGAGATAACCTCATATTACAAATCAATCACAGTACCTCAAAACCCAACATCACGCCTACATTTACCAATGATGTTGACGTGAAATTTCAACGCATTGGGTTTCCAGATACAACGATTCGATTTTCGGTAAACTCTAATAGTGAGCTCTACACAATTAATAATATAGGTCAAATTACTGGAAGCATGACGATTGATCCTGATAACTGGATCATCAATGCAAACGGAAGCATTAGTGAAACCAATACACTCAATAGTGAAATCGATCTGACCAGTAACTCAAATCTCTATATCAGTCCGAATCCTTCAGATGGAATATTTCGGATTCATAACCTAAATACAAAAGCCGAAATTACGGTAAGGGATATGAAAGGAAAAATCAGAAAAAAACTTCTATTAAACAGTGGGGAATTTATTAATATTAAAGGTTTAGGAAAAGGAACTTATTTAATTGATATACAATTAGATAAAAACATAAAAAG
>CAJWCX010000245.1 GCA_913031405.1 uncultured Flavobacteriales bacterium
ATGAAAAAACTGTGCTTAATTTCTTTAATTCTAATTTCTATTTCGGCTTTTTCTCAAAATATTCGGGTTCAAGAACAGAATTTTGATTTCTCGGTTTCCTCTAATGTGAATTCTTTGAGTATTGAAATACCATATGCTGATGAAGCATATGTAAATGGTCGTTTAAAAAAGTTTCTGAAAAGTTGGGGAAAGCACAAAGAGAGTAAAGGTGAACATTCTGCATTGATGGTTGAAATGAAAGAATTGGGAAAAATTCCTTTCAACGTATACGCCAAAGTCATCTTGCTTAGAAATGAAAACACAAGTGTTTACTTTGGTTTTGATTTGGGAGGAGCATTTTTATCGAAGCGAGACCATAGTGAAAAGTTCAAGGTTATTGAGAAGTTTGTTGCCAATTTTGCTTCTGATGTTGTAAAAGATTGGGTAAGTGATGAGCTAAAAACAGAAGAAAAAATCCTTCAACAGCTTGAAAAAGACCAAAAAGACCTGGAAAAGAGAAAGGGACATTTGGAAAAGGAGATACAGGATTTTGAAAAGAAGATTGAGCGAAATAAAATTGAGATAAAAGAAAATATTGATCTTCAGGGAAAGAAGAAGGAGGAGATTCAATTACAAGACCAGAAGGTTAAAAAGATTGATAAAAAGCTCAAGGAACTTGGTTAGACTTTCCCTGAAACCAATAAAACGAGCTCTCCCTTCGGTTTATTGTCTGAAAAGTGTTCAATAAGAGAAGAGAGTGTTCCTTGGTGATATGTTTCATATATTTTTGAGATTTCACGAACGACACATGCTTTTCTGTCTTCTTTAAATATTTTAAGCATTTGAGTTAATGTTTTTGTAATGCGGTGCGGAGATTCGTAGTAGACAAGTGTGCACTCTATATTTAAAACATTTTTCAATCTAGATTCTCGACCTTTTTTGTGAGGTAAGAATCCTTCAAAATGAAATCTTTCAGAGGGAAACCCTGAACCCACTATGGCAGGGATTATTGCTGTTGGACCTGGCAGACATTCAACTTTTATGCCTTCATTAAGGCAGGCTCTAATGAGCAGATATCCAGGATCAGATATACCAGGAGTCCCAGCATCTGAAACCAAACCGGTGATATTTTTTTCCTTTATTGATAGTATGCATTTCTCCAAAATCTTATGTTCATTATGCGAATGAAAGGGCACCACATGGTTTTGAATATTCAAATGGTTCAACAGTCGCTTGGTCACCCTAGTGTCTTCAGCATAGATAACTTGACATTCTTTAAGCATTCTTATCGATCGCAATGTGATATCTTCAAGGTTTCCGATAGGGGTAGGTATAATGACAAGTTTGCCCATAGCCACTAGTAAGTATTTATTTTATGAAAAAACATTTTTTACGACTTCATCTATTTTAGCACATTGAACAATTTCAATTCCATAATTTTTTGTTTTTAATCCCTTACTGTTTTTCGAAACTATTATTTTTTTGAAGCCTAATTTTTCAACTTCACTTATTCTTTGATCCACTCTGTTGACTGGTCTGATTTCACCGGAAAGGCCTATTTCTGCAGAAAAAGCTATGCCCTCTGGAATAGGAAGATTGGCATTAGAAGAGAGGACAGCCATTGCAACGGCCAAGTCAATTCCAGGATCGTCTACTTTTATTCCTCCTGCAATATTCAAAAAGACATCTTTGGTTCCAAGTTTGAAACCACACCGTTTTTCTAAAACCGCCAAAAGCATGTTTAATCGTTTTGAATCAAACCCAGTAGAAGATCTTTGCGGTGTTCCATACACAGCAGAACTTACTAAAGCTTGTATTTCGATTAAAAAAGGTCTTAATCCCTCGAGTGTCGCAGAAATAGAAATACCACTAAGTTCATTATCGTTGTTCGTAACCAATATCTCCGATGGATTCTCAACAATTCTTAGCCCATTGCCTTGCATTTCATAAATGCCTATTTCGTTTATTGATCCGAATCTATTTTTACTCGTTCGCAGGAGTCGATACATATGGTTTCTATCACCTTCAAACTGTAAAACAGCATCCACCATGTGTTCAAGAACTTTTGGTCCTGCAATGGCGCCGTCTTTTGTAATGTGCCCAATTAAAAATATGGCCGTATTGTTTTCTTTAGCAAAGCGCAATAATTGGCTGGTACATTCTCTAACTTGTGAAACACTGCCAGGAGCACTTTCAATATGGTTGCTATGTAGCGTTTGGATGGAATCAATCACAAGAATTTTGGGAGCGATTGAAGACGAATGATTGAGAATGGACTCGAGATTGGTTTCTGTTAAAATAAAACAATCATCGTTTTTAACTCCGATTCTTTCTGCTCTCATTTTGATTTGTTGATCGCTTTCTTCTCCCGAAATGTAGAGAACCTTTATGACTTCCTTTATGGCTAATTGAAGCATAAGAGTTGATTTTCCAATACCTGGATCGCCTCCGATCAGGACAAGTGAACCTTGAGTAATTCCTCCACCCAGCACTCTATTCAATTCGTTGTCAAGCAATTTATATTTAGGTTCTTCCACTTGCTCTATGTGAATAATGGACTTGGGCTTTGATTTTGAGGCTTCACGCGAAAAAGGAGTAGAAGTATTTTTCTTAATCTTGATTTCTTCAACTAAGGTGTTCCATTCGCCGCAGCCTGGGCACTTACCCATCCATTTGGGAGTTTCATAGCCACAAGTTTGACAGAAAAAAGCTGACTTGGTTTTGGACATTTACGAATTTAATAAAACGAATTAAAAGGCATAGGCAAATTTGAAATCAATCCCAAAGTGAAAACGGGTGTTTTTCAATGCATCGTTATATCCAAATTGATATTCTTGAATAAATGTAAGTCCTACATTTGCTCCTAGGTCAAGAAAAAAATGTTGATCTAAATAAAGGTGATACCCCATTCCAAAGCGTGGCATGATTCTTTGTTCATATTCATTTATAGATTCGAAATCTCCTGTATTATTGATCTGTTGATAGAGTTCCTTGTATTTACGAAATTTCACTTCTGCTTTGCAGTAGATGACTTCTGCTCTTCTGAAAGGATAGTAACGTCCAGAGATCAAAAAGCTAGGCCCATATTTGAGTTGCCTGGTTTGACCCGTAATCGATTCTTGAGTAAATTGCCTTAGGTAATTCTCAGTAACAAATCCGATGCCTCCTTCAAGTGCAATTTTATCGTTAAAGATAAATTCATATGATGGCATGATTTCTCCAA
>CAJWCX010000246.1 GCA_913031405.1 uncultured Flavobacteriales bacterium
AAATGGTACGGTTTGGTTTATAACTCCCAAAGGCCTCACATCCTATGATGGAAGTGAATTTTCAACATTTGATGAAAAAAATGGTATCAAAATACGCGTAGGAGCAACTGATCCTGATGTTTATGCAAGCGATGATGGTTCCATTGTAATAGCCCAATCTCCAATTGGTGTCACCATTTTTAAAGATGGTATCTCCAAAACACTTTCAAAAGAAGATGGCTTAATAGACACACGGGTTCAAGATATTGATTTTGATTCTAAAAATAATATTTGGATAGGCACGGATGGAGGCGGAGTATTTAAATATGATGGATCCATAATTGAACATTTTGATGTTGAGGATGGTCTAGCACATTCTGAGACCTATGATGTCTATGTTGACGACAATGACAAAGTATGGGTTGGCACGTTTGGTGCTGGAGTATCATTTTATGATGGGGAGGTATGGGGCTCTATAGACACCAGAGATGGTCTTATTGGAAACACCATTAATTCTATAGTTTCTATATCTGATCAAAAGTATTTCTTTGGTACATTTAGAGGAATTTCTCAGTATACTCCTAGTATGAATGCTGGAATGGTCAATATCTCTTCAGTTACAACTCCTCAAAATAAGTATTATATAAATAAAGATGATAATGATGTATCGACTCAAACGGATTTTAGAGTACGTTTTTCTTTCAACGCTGCAAACTATAATACGATACAGGAAAAGCAAAAGTATAGATATAGAATTATTGGTCATGATGAAAATTGGAGCGAACCATTTAAAGGTAATGAGGTTGATTGGATACCAGAAAATAGCGGTGAATATGAATTCCAAGTTCAGGCTATAGACAGGGATCTTAATTATTCACCCTCCCAAGGAGTAAAATTTAGTGTTTTCCTCCCGTGGTATTGGAGGTTGAATTACTTATTACCAATCCTAGGATTCTTCTCATTCATATTTTATGTGGTTTACACCACTACAAGTAGATATGTAAAGCAAAAAGAATTCAATGAAAAGCTTAGACTCCAAGCCCAAAAGAAGGATCAAGAAGCAAGGCGAGTTGTAGAACAGAAAAATAAAGATCTTCAAGAATCTCAAAAAGCTGCAGAAGCGGCGAATGAAGCAAAAAGCACCTTTTTGGCCAATATGAGTCATGAACTAAGAACACCACTGAATGCCATAATAGGGTATAGTGAAATGCTAATAGAAGATGCCGAAGATGAGAATGAAGATTTTATACCTGATTTGGATAAGATAAATAGCTCTGGTAAGCATCTTCTTGGACTTATTAACGATATCTTGGATTTATCCAAGGTAGAATCAGGAAAAATGGAGCTTTTTATTGAAGAATTTGACCTAGAAAAAATTCTCAAAGAGGTTGCAGCCACAATTACTCCATTAGTTGAAAAAAATAATAATTCTTTGAATCTCACCATAAATACCGAGTCAAAAAGTATATCAGCTGATATCACCAAGATTCGTCAAATATTATTAAATCTCCTTAGCAATGCTACAAAATTTACTGAGAAGGGAGAGATTAATATTATTGTGGATGATAACTCTAACAACTCATCACTAATTGATATTAAAGTATCAGATTCAGGAATAGGTATGACTCCAGAACAAGTAGATAAAGTATTTAAACCTTTTACTCAGGCTGATGAAAAAACTACTAGGAAATTTGGAGGTACTGGTCTTGGTCTAACCATTACTAAAATGTTTGCTGAAATGATGGGAGGCGGGATTGATCTAAGATCAAAAATTAATGAAGGAACAACGTTTATTGTTTCTATTCCAAAAGTAGTTATTGATCCTAAAAAGATTAAAGAACAAATTGATGAGATTGAAATGAATACGGATGACAATTCATTCACAATCTTAGTAATAGATGACGACGCAAATGCACAAGAACTGATGAAAAAGTTTTTAATCAAGGAGAGTTATAATGTGCTTCAGGCCACCTCTGGCCCAAGTGGATTAGATCTTGCCGCAAAGCACTTACCGGATCTGATTACTTTGGATGTAATGATGCCAGAGATGGATGGGTGGGAAGTTTTAGCTGCTCTGCAGAATAATGAAACTACAAAAAACATACCAGTAATCATGCTTACTATGGCAAATGAACCGGATATTGGTTACAGTCTTGGAGCAACAGATTATTTAACAAAGCCTGTTGATTGGGGTCGTTTATCTAGCATACTTCAAAAGCATGAAATTGAAACTAGTTCACAAAGCATATTAATCGTTGAGGATGATGAAATAACAAGAGATATGCTAAAAAAGAGCTTGGAAACCAATGAGTTTAAGGTGACTGTAGCAAAGAATGGTAGGGATGGTCTTGAAAAGGTCAAAAAAGCTAAACCTGCACTAATTTTACTTGATTTAATGATGCCTGAAATGGACGGGTTTGAATTTGCTGAGCAACTTAGAGAAAATAAGGAATGGCTTGATATACCTGTAGTTGTAATTACGGCCAAAGATTTAACAAGTGAAGATCATAATAGACTCAAAGGTAATGTAGAAGCAATCATGCAAAAAGGTTCCTACTCTAGAGATGAACTGCTAAGTGAAGTAGGGCAAAGAATTAAAAAGTTAAAGGAAGAGGTTTAAGTATGTCAAAAATTTTAATTGTTGAAGATAATGAGATGAACAGAGATATGTTATCCAGGAGACTTATTAGAAAAGGATTTGAGATTGTTATGGCCGAGGATGGTCAAAAAGGGGTAGATATGTCAAAAACGGAAAATCCAGATCTTATTTTAATGGATCTTAGTTTACCTGTGATGGATGGGTGGGAAGCGACCTCCACTATAAAAGCTGATTCAGAAACAAGTTCAATTCCCATTATTGTTCTTACTGCACACGCAATGGCTGGGGATAGGGAAAAAGCACTCGATGCTGGTGCTGATGAGTATGACACAAAACCTATTGAATTCAAAAGACTTCTTGGAAAGATTAAAGAATTTTTGAACGATTAACTTTTATTACATAACCTTTGTCTAGCAACCGAGAAAAAGACGCCTTATTAAGTAAGGCAAGACATAATCTTAAAAATCCAGTTAATGCTATTCTAGGTTTTAGCGAAATGCTGATCGAAGATTGCGAGGATGAAGGCTATGACTCAATTATACCTGATTTGGAAAAAATTCACAATTCTGGTAAAGATATTCTCAATATAATAGAAGAATCATTTTCAGACT
>CAJWCX010000247.1 GCA_913031405.1 uncultured Flavobacteriales bacterium
ATGCAAAAATTTTAAAAGAAAACACTTTATTTTTTGTTTTGTTTTTAAGAGAGCACCACGCCCCGGGATATGGGGATAGCCCTCTAATTTTATTGTAGATCGATTCAATTGAATCTATCCAATTTATTTTGCAATCTTCTTTAAATATTTTTGGAGCAGTTTTGAGCTCGGATTCTATTTCCGTATTTTGATGACTTCTAAGTATGGTGCCGTTTTGGATATCTTTTAGGGTTTCGGAAATAAGGTCGGCTCCACAATTCATGAGAATGTCATGCAGTTCTCCTGCTGTCATTTGTTCATGGATGTCAACTTCTTGTTTTTTAATAATGTCGCCCGTATCTATTACTTCATTAATAAAAAACGTCGTAACACCTGTTTTTACTTCACCATTCATAATGGCCCAGTTGATCGGGGCAGCACCTCTGTATTCGGGGAGGAGAGAAGCATGCAGATTGATGGTTCCTTTTGGGGGTATTTTCCATACGACTGCTGGTAACATTCGGAAGGCAACCACAATGAAAACGTCAGCATTTAGTTTTTGTAATTCTTTATTGAATCCTTCGCTTTTTAAATGAGTAGGCTGTATGACAGCCAGATGTTTTGACTCTGCGAATATTTTGACTTCGCTTTTTCTAATTTGTTGTCCACGGCCTGCTCGTCTATCTGGAGCGGTGACAACAGAAACGACGTTATGTCCCTCTTTAATAATTCGATCGAGCACCGTCACCGCAAAAGATGGAGTTCCCATAAAAACAATACGAAGTTCCTTTGGCATAATTATACAATTTTATTTTTCCAGTTTGAATTTCTTAAGTATAAAATAGACATGATTCCTATTGTACCGAAATATATGTATTCAACTGTCCAAATCCAAAATATATCAAGTTTCAGCACCTTAATAAAAAGGAAGCACGTTATCAAATAGAACACAACGGTTGATAATTCTATCACTAAGGCATAAATCGTATTGCCACTTCCTTGAATAGTCTGATAATAAACAGAGATGATTCCATATAAAATAATAGATACCGAAATCAATCTCAAAATTTGAGCACTCATTTCGATGTATGACTCATTCGGATTGATAAGTCCAACAAGGGTTTCTGGGTAAATAATGGCCCCATGAAAAAACAAGAGTAAGAAACCTGTAGTAAGAAGTTGTATTCGCCTTTGAATTTTAGGGATTTCATTTTCTTTGTTTTCTCCCAAATATTGGGAAATATATGTTTTTGTGGCTCCGGCAAACCCCCAAACAGGAACAAAAGCTAAAAAGTAGATGGACCTAATATTCTGTGAAACTGTGAGTTCGAATAAACCTCGTTGTTCAAGTAAAATGAAGAATACGGTCCAAGTCCCCAATGCGATAGTACCTTGAAGCATTATTGGACTGGATATGGTCAGTAAATTTTTTAATGAAGCGAAGCGAAAGAAACGAAAGCGCATCAAGATATGTTCTCTGTCCAATATAAAGAAAGTGAACATGGTAATCATACCCAATACATCGGACGAGGTACTTGCTAAAGCGGCACCTTTCACACCCATTTCCGGAAACCCTAGGTTCCCGAAAATGAGACCATAATCAAGTAAGATATTTAATGAGGCTGTAAGTAATGAAGCGATAAGAACCGGGTATGTTTTTCCTTTTGAAAGGAAATAGGATTGCATCATTAAAAACACTGCTGCTGGAATAATAGCGACAGATCTTACACTTATAAAATCTCCTTGAAGGTTTGCGATTTCTGGATTGATTGAAAATATTTTAATCCAGCCTGGAATCAAATAAAACATGATTGAGAAGAGCATGCCAGAAAAGAATAGCTGAAAAATTATTCCTGCACTGAAAATCCTCCCTAATAAATGGTGTTTATTTTCTCCAATTCTTCTTGCCATTATAATTTGAGCACCATCTCCAATACCAACAACGGTCATATACAAGGTGATATAGATCAGTCCTGCATTTCCAACAGCATCAAAAGAAGCCGTAGAATATCGACTCATAAATGAAGCATCGGTAATCAAAACAATGGATTGAATGAAACCTGAAAACATCATCGGTAAAGCAATCCTCAGTAAAGTGGAATATTTATAATCTAAAATCATCGGCGACCGCAAAATTAAAACAATTCTTTTCTCATCAGATTTCCATCCTATTTCTCTTTCATCAAAACGAATTATAAGCTAAAGGACAGCCTAATTGCTATTTCTTATTTATTTTTGTTAAAAACACATTTATTATGGCTAGTAAAAGAAAATTCAAGAAACATCTCAACGAAATGGTATACGATATTGTTGAGGAATGTTTCTATTTGCAATTGACAGATGAATCTAAGGTCAAAAAGTCAGACAAATTGATTGATGAGGCAGCAGCATTTCAGGATGATGTTTTGAGTAAAATCGCCAATAGTAAATCAAAAAAGGAATTTTCTGAAATATCGACTCACGTGAATGAAAAGGCTAAGTATTTTGTTCAAAAACTAAATGAACTCAACAAGTAATATGTCCTTCTTGTTTCAGCATAACAAGACTATTGCTGGAATTTTAGGCTTAATTCTTTTTCTTTCAATTGCTTTTCTTGGAGATAGTTCTACACAGAACCGTACCATAGCCATGGGAATCTTAATGGTTGTTTTTTGGGTTTTTGAAGTTGTCCCTATTTATGTCACAGCTCTCATCCCATTGGTGCTATGCACTCCTCTCGGGATATTGGATCCGGGAGAATTGGCATTGGCCTATGGTAACAATAATGTATACCTTTTTTTAGGAGGTTTTATATTGGCCCTTGCCCTCGAAAAATGGGATGTTCATCATCAAATTGCTTCTAGAATATTAGCATTGGTTGGATCTACAAAATCGAAAATCCTTATAGGGTTTGGATTGAGTTCCTTTTTGTTGAGTATGTGGATTTCGAATACAGCTACAACTTTAATGATGCTTCCAATGGCTTTATCAATCATTCAAGTTCAGAATGAGTCAAAAGCTTCAAATAGATTTTCATTGTTACTTATGCTCACTGTAGCCTACAGTGCAAGTATTGGCGGTATGGCAACCCTTGTGGGGTCTCCTCCAAATACCCAGATGGCAGGTACTTTATCAAATACATTCGATATTCATGTGAGCTTTTGGGAATGGATGAAAATAGGACTTCCAGTAAGTTTTATTGTTTTCTTGGTTTTAAATCTTTTTTTT
>CAJWCX010000248.1 GCA_913031405.1 uncultured Flavobacteriales bacterium
TCGATTTTAATTCCTCCTTTCAGAATGATTCGATGAAGGTGCTTAATGAATTAGATCAACCCAATATTAATGAAAAGTGGTACAGTCTTGAAGAACAGCACCCATTTGATAATTTTTGTAATTCAATGATTCGTCTTGCGAGTCAATTTGTTAATTTAGAAGAATGTATTGGTTATGAATTTTGGACACAAAAAAATACAAGACCTTCAAAATGGCATTATGATAAAGATGAACAATTAAAAGGAAATGAAAATGTTATAAGTTTTCCTCTGTGCTCAATGGTGTACTATTTAATTGTAGAAAATTTAGATGGTGGACAATTACAGGTAGAAGATGATATAATAACACCAAAGACCAATAGATTAGTTATATTTTCACCAGGAAAATATCATTATGTTCAACCATATACAGGCACAAGAATATCAATGCTCATCAACCCTTGGAATAGGGATCTAAATAAAAGTAATTAAATTATTATTATGGCAACTTATCCAGTAGTACATCAAGAGACAGGTGAAAAAAAAGAGGTATCCATGAGTGTTCATGATTGGGATAAATGGAAACAAAATAATCCTGAATGGACTCGTGACTATTCTGACCCTTCGACAGTACCAGGTGTAGGTGAGGTTGGAGAATGGAGAGATAAGTTAAGAAAATCAAAACCAGGTTGG
Source organism: uncultured Flavobacteriales bacterium (assembly GCA_913031405.1). GTDB lineage: Bacteria > Bacteroidota > Bacteroidia > Flavobacteriales_D > Crocinitomicaceae > UBA952. The sequence continues at coordinate 672 of CAJWCX010000248.1, forward strand.
AATGATGTTTTACAAAAAGCGTCAAAAATGCCTGGTTCAAGAGTGAAAAAACTATAATGGCAAGAAAAAAAAGAGGATCCGATCAGGCGATTGGGGTTGGATTGACCGCTAAACAGATGAAAAGAAAAAAACCATTAAATTCAGATTATCTTGTAGATATTGAACCCCTATCTGATAGTCAAAAAAAATTATTTGAATCTTATTCAAATAATAAACATTTTATTGCGTATGGTGCAGCAGGTACAGGAAAAACATTTATTACATTATATAATGCCTTAAAAGATGTGCTTGATGAGAATACACCCTATGAAAAAATTTATTTGGTAAGATCTCTTGTTGCAACTCGTGAAATTGGATTTTTACCAGGTGATCATGAAGACAAAGCAGATATATATCAAATACCATATAAAAATATGGTAAAATATATGTTTCAAATGCCATCTGATGCCGATTTTGAGATGTTATATGGTAATTTGAAAGCTCAAGAAACAATTAAGTTTTGGAGTACCTCATTTTTAAGAGGAACAACACTTGATAATTGTATTGTTTTTGTAGATGAATTTCAAAACTTGAATTTTCATGAATTAGATAGTATAATAACAAGAGTTGGTGAAAACAGTAGAATATGTTTTTGTGGTGATGCCACTCAAACTGATTTACAAAAAACTAATGAAAAAAATGGGATTATTGATTTTATGAAAATTGTTCGCACTATGCCTTCTTTTGATCTTATCGAATTTGGTATAGAAGATATTGTTCGCTCTGGTCTTGTTAAAGAATACATCATCGCTAAAATGCAATTAGGTATGTAATGTTTGATTTTGTTAATTTAAATCTTCCTAAATTAGAAAGGGAGACAATCGAGGGAGTTCGTTATTATTCTGTTCCAGATAATGATGAATTATTAAAATTAGTTTCTATCACTTCAATTACAAGTCACTATAATAAAGAGATTTTTGTTAATTGGAGAAAAAAGGTAGGAAATGAAAAAGCGGATCGTATCACAAAGGCGGCTACTAGTCGTGGCACTGACATGCATACTTTGACAGAAAATTATCTTAAAAATAATGAACTACCGCCAGTTCAACCGATGGCAGAGTTTCTATTTAAGATTTCTAAATCTAAATTAAACAACATAAATAATATACACGCACTAGAAGGATCTCTCTATAGTAAACAACTTGGTATTGCGGGAACCGTTGATTGTATAGCAGAGTATGCGAATGAGTTAGCGATAATCGATTTCAAAACTTCAAAAAAACCAAAACCACGAGAGTGGATTGATCACTATTTTGTTCAATGTATGGCATATGGTTGTATGTTATATGAACTGACTGGGATTACCGTAAAAAAATTGGTCATTATCATGGCTTGTGAAAATGGAGAGTGTGTCGTCTATGAAGAAAGAGACAAATCAAAGTACATCAAACTTCTTACAAAGTACATCGAGAAGTTTATTAGGGATAAATTGGAACTCTATGGAACCAAATAAAGAACTAGAAAAAGCGATTGCGAGTAAATTTCTTACTCCGCAAAAATTTGCACAAGAAATTGAAACCATCGTGGCAGAGGAAAATCTCAATTATATTGATGCAATTTTACACTATTGCGAAATTAACAATCTTGAGGTAGAATCTATAAAGAAGGTTGTTTCAAAACCCTTGAAAGAAAGACTTAAATGGGATGCAACAAGACTCAACTTCATGAAGAAGACTTCTCGTGCTAAACTTCCATTATGAAAATTTCCCAATCGGACTTGACACACCATCGTTTACAAGCAATGCTTCGAGAGCATAAATTTCATGACCTCGAATATCTTGGAAAACGTGAAAGTTATAAATCAGGAAAACTAGAACACTGGTATCGTATCGGTGATAATGAAGTTCCTGTTGATGCAATTACACAATTAGAATCACATGATGTTGAAGACGAAAGTGACTCCGTTTGAAACTTACCAAACATATCTTTCGATGAAAAGTCATTTTACGAATCGTAAGTATGACTTTTTTAAGTATGGTGGTAAATCAAGAGCGACTGTCACTTCATTTAATAAAAGAAAAGACAAGTATTGGTTTGAAAAAACATCAAGAAAATATTCGGATCAGGAGATAACTGATTTTCTTCTTGCAAACTTCGTGACCACTGACACACCACAAAATTTATGGATTGGAGAAATAATAAACTCTGGAGAAAGAAATTACGCAGATTGGATGAGACGACAACAGAGTTTAACATACTTGTTCAAAGAACAATCAAAGGAATTGCTCTCGGAAAAAAAATTGGAAGATCTATTCAACTGCTCGAAAGGACATCCAGTGATACTAAAAAAATATCTGGGTGGAAATATCAGTTTAGAAACATTCGCAATTTTCGAGAAAATATTTTCTTTTGGAAAAAATTTTGATAATAAACTCAAGGATCCAGTGTGGGAATCCGTAAGTCTTAAATTGAAAAAATATCTACCTTTCCTAAATATTAATGTGTTTCAATATAAAAAA
>CAJWCX010000249.1 GCA_913031405.1 uncultured Flavobacteriales bacterium
ATCGATTGGAATACTTGAAAACCTGCTTTTCCAAAGCCAAGGAGGCAAACATCTCTTATGGTGTCAAGCTTGTCAGAGGCGCCTACATGGAAAAGGAACGTTTGAGGGCAGAAGAAATGGGTTACCCCTCTCCTATTCAACCCAACAAAAAATCATGCGATATTGACTACGACCTAGCATTGGATTATATATTGGATAAAATCAATTATTTCTCTCTTGTAGCCGGAACTCATAATGAGGGTAGCTCGAAAAAACTTGCACTTTCTTTAATGGAAAGAAATATTTCAAAAGACGATTCAAGAATCTATTTTGCTCAACTTCTTGGAATGAGTGATCATATTTCCTTTAATCTGGCTCATCATAAATTTAATGTGGCTAAATACGTTCCCTTTGGACCTGTAAAGGAGGTAATGCCCTATCTGCTAAGACGCGCCGATGAAAACACATCTGTGGCAGGCCAAACAAGCCGGGAATTAAGCTTAATTAAAAAAGAACTTAAGGAAAGAAAAATTAAAGCGAAGTCTTCATCAATTTAAAAGTCAAGCCTTCAGTTTTTGCATAATACATGCCATCTGGAAATGAATTCAAATCCAGGAGAGCCATACCTTCAATACTTTTAATTAATATTTGCTGCCCTAGACTATTATATACCCTCAATTCCTGAGACAATCCTTGTTTAGCTCTTAAATGAAACACACCCGATGAAGGATTCGGATAACAAACAAAGAGGTCATCCTGATTTTCATTCAGATTCACTAAAGTATCAATGGTATAATAATCGGCTGCATTTGGAAAGGATCCATCAGTTCCGCCTTTAAAAATAAAGATATTACTTCCTCCACTCATAGGATAGGTGGTTTGTCCTACAGCTATAAAACCGCCATCAGATGTCGCTGAAAGCTGCCTTACCTGATCTAGTCCGGCATTATTAATGGTTGAAAAATTATTCATCCATACCAATGTCTGAGTAGTATAAAATGAAAAATACACATCATAATCATCCTGAAAGGTGAATTCATTAATAGACCGATAGCCCAATAAAGTATTATTTAAAGAGGGCATGTATATAATTTCGTCTCCAATTTCATCTCGAATCTCACTATTATCAATATCTGTTTTTTCTACGATTGGGTTACCATTAAAATCAAAACGAGCACGATATAAGTCGTGGTTGTATTCGTTTATTTCTCTTGATCCAAGAGCGTAAAAATCTCCATCACCTAAAGCAACATCATGCAGTGCATATTTACCACTTAATGGCCCAACTGTTCTTGACCATATCTCTTCACCATTACTATTTATTTTCATTAGGAACCCCTTTTGAACCAAGGAATCTTGTTCATAAAAGTAACCCGCAACAACAAATAAGCTATCCTCAACTCTGATAACACTTGTAGCAGATGAAGATTCCCATTCATTCAAGGTTTTTGTCCACAAGGTGTCTCCACCGTTATTGATACTTAACATATAAACGTATTCATTACCCGAGGAAACAGGCCGTGATGAACCAACCATAATGATAGAGGTATCTTTCGAAAAAACGGCATCGTTTAAAAATTCCCATGCCTCACTTGAGCCATAAGACTTTTTCCAAAGTTCATTACCAGCAGCGTCTGTATGTATAACGAGGCCATTATAATCGCCCGCTCCGATAGAATTGGTACTCCCTATTGTATATATACCAAGATCTGAATTAAAAAGAACTCGATTGGCATCATCGTACTCACTTCCTCCATATTGATAACTCCATTGGTAGGTTCCTGTGCTATCTATCTTTAATAAATACACCTGACTTCCACCTCCCCAGCTTGTTGTCGATCCAGTTACCAAAAAAGAGGAATCGGGGTACTCTATTACTCCTTTACCAATGTCATATCCACTTCCGGAGTAAAGCTTGTAAAATTTGGACTGTCCAGCAACGGAGGTCACAAATACAAAACACAATAAAATAAGAGCTAAAACACGCATGACAACTTTATTACAATAGATTCCCCTGTTTTACTAAATAAATTTTCGGATGCAATTCCCAATTCGATTTTCTTAAAGCAAAGCGCACTATACATACCCCATCTCAACTGTGAAAAACCACCATAACTTAGCTGAGCACCTATTCTATACCATGATGCAGCACGAAAATCAAGTCCCCCAAACAACATTGGAATGTAGGCTTTATTCAAAAAGGTTCTAAAACCAAAAAAGCCTTGAATCTTTTTTGACGACATGGGGTCAATTAATTTTGAAAATTGAAACATGGCTGGTAAAAGGATTATCGAGTTTCTAGTACCTGAACTGTCACTAAGTTCCGAAATAAGCTCATCACTATCATTGAAAATGGTTTCAGCATTGATCAAGTCATCAATCTGATAACTGCTGTAGTTAAAGCTGTTGTTTGAATTGTATTTTTCACCCTTCATTACAGCAAAACCAAAATTTCTAGCCAGTAATTGAAAGTGAATATGATCATCTTTATTCTTTTTCATTTTGAAACGATAATCAATATCTAGCGCCAGACCTAAACCCTTAAAATACCCATTTCTTAATGCTCTTTCAGCCGACCCACAAAGCTCAACAGCCATTGAATCTAATTCCTGATTTTGATATACATAGCTGTCACCAAAAACACCTTGAACGTAATTATTTAATCCGACAAAATTAAATGCCAAAGATGACCTAGTTCTTTTATCAATTAATCCAAAACCTAATTTCTGAAAAGTGACTGAGCTGAATTCACTACCCGCTAAATTAGCGGTATCACCAATAAACATCTCATTTCCAAAAAATGCCAAATCAAAGATATCTTTGGAATAAATCATAGACGAAAAATTGTAAATACCACCTTTTACAATAAGTCCGATTAGGGAATCTTTAAATAATCCAAGCTTCTCGTTTCTATATTCAAACTCAGCATTCATTTCAAGACCAAAACGATTGATTTCATCGTGTCGATCACTTGAGAGTTGTTTCATTTCATTATCAATGAATCCTCCATAAAAAAACGACCGTGTAATATCTTTTCCTATTGAGGTAGACTGATAATCAGCCACACCAGAAAAAATAAAGTGTTGTTTTCCTTGTCCAACGAATGAGCCTTGATCAACTGGTAGCATGTTTTGAGACCTCAATGAATAAAGTGATAGAACAATAATAAAAAACAAAAGAC
>CAJWCX010000250.1 GCA_913031405.1 uncultured Flavobacteriales bacterium
GAATACTGAAATCCCGGTGGTAATTACTGGAAACGCAATCGGGGTGAGAAATGGTGGAAAATTAAGAAAAACACTACGTAAACTTAGCGTTAGATCCACGCCAGAAAATCTACCTGATGCTATAACACTCGATATAACAGACATGAAAATTGGAGATAAAATTTATGTTCGTGAAATCGATGCAGACAATTTTGACATTCTCACTTCAGGAAATGCTGTTGTTGTTGCTGTAAAAACAGCTCGTAACGCAGTTGAGGAGATTGAAGATGAAGTTGAGGGTGACAGTGGCGCTGAGGGCTCTGAAGTACCTGCCACTGAGGCACCTGCTGCTGAGGCACCTGCTGCTGAGTAAATATGAAAAAATTCCTAATCATTGGTTTAGGTAATGTTGGTGATTCATACAGAGGCACGCGACATAACATTGGTTTCAAAATATTGGATGCGCTAGCAAGCGCATCCAATGTTTCTTTTGAGCCAAATCGTTATGCAGATACCTCGAAATTGAAAATTAAAGGCCGAACTCTAGTCTTGGTAAAACCGACCACATTTATGAACCTAAGTGGAAAAGCGGTAAACTACTATCTGCAGTCTGAAAAAATTGAGCCTAAAAACCTTCTAGTTATTACTGATGATCTTGCGCTTCCATTTGGAACATTTCGCTTGCGAACTAAAGGAAGTGATGGTGGACACAATGGTTTAAAACACATCATTCAAACACTAAACAGCACTACATTTTCAAGGATTCGGTTTGGTGTAGGGAATGCGTTTTCTAAGGGTAAACAAGTTGATTACGTTTTAGGAAAATGGTCAGAAGAAGAAGAGTCTGCGCTTCAAGAACGGGTTGGTACTGCTGTAGAAATGGTTAAGAGTTTTGTGATGGCTGGGGCAGCCCAAACCATGACCCTTTTCAATGGAAAATAAAACCCCTCAACCTATTTTTGAGTCTCAAGCTTTGGGTTCATAATGCGAAACCACAGGGGGGGTATTAAGCTTAAAATCATCATGCCTGGATATCCTGTTGGGAGCTGAGGCGCATCATCATGATGGTTTAACACCTGGTACTTTTTGTGCGCTTTAAAGTGATGGTCTGAATGCCGCGATAAATTAAACATCATTAGCCGGCCAAAAACATGATTTGAATTCCAAGAATGGTGTGCCTTAACCCTTTCGTGACGACCTTTTTCATTCTTTTTTCTTTGCAAACCATAATGTTCTAAATACTGAACAGTTTCAAAACTCACATAGGCAATGGCGGCATTAAATAAAAAAGATAAAAGTATAAGACCACCAAACAGATAGTAAATCAAACCAACAAATAAGACCTGTATGATTTGAAATTGAATCATCTCGTTGTGCAAGCTGAAATTAGACTGTTTAGTCACCTCAAGCCTTTTCTTTTCAAGATGCCATGCAGAAAGATATTCATTAAGTATTGCCCGAAACCAAAAGGCGTAAACAGTCTCACCTTTGCGAGCCGTTGATGGGTCTTCAAAAGTAGCTACATTTTTGTGATGCCCTCTATTATGCTCTATAAAGAAGTGCATCATAAGGGTTGTCAAAAGCATTAACTTAGATAAAAATTGCTCTCCCCAAGATTGACGGTGACCTAGTTCATGAGCCAAGTTAATAGCAAAAGTTGTAACTAATCCCATTGAAAACACTCGGCCAACAACTTCATATATTTGAAGCGATGTGTCTTCCAAAGAGAGAAGAAAAACACATAATAAAACCAAATGAAGCCCTACCGAAATGTAAAGTATCAAATCGTATGCAATATTTTTTTTTGCAAGACTTTCCTGAAATTTTGAAAAGTTGCGTTCATCATTTTTTAAAAAAAACTCAATCAACGGAATCATGGCGTATGCATATAAAAAAGCACTATATGTCAACACTCCTCTTTGAGTAAAGCTCAAATAAGCGAAAAAAGCGAGAGAAAGAGGCGCTACTGTAAATTTTATTGCATTAAACATATACGAATATAATGAAATTTATTCCCCTTTAATAAATCTAGAAAAATACATTTTGTATTGTTTTTGTATATTGTCACAAATATGCAGTACTATTTGATAAAGCTTAAAATTATGAAAACTCTTCTTGTGTCCCTGATACTAATTATTGGGGTTAGTGCTTCTGCACAAATTGATGAATGTTGTATTAATCCAGACTGGATAAACCCTAACGCCATGTGCACCATGGAGTTTAATCCTGTTGTTGGATGTAATGGCGTGGAATACAGCAACCCTTGTGTTGCTCAAGTTTCTGGTGTTACCTCATGGACCAATGCCGCTACCGGATTAACTAGTACATTAGACTGGAACTGTGAAACTGGGGGGGTACTTTGTACATCGTGGTCTGGTATCGCAATTTTTGAAGAGGGCATGTGGGTAAACCCTAACGACCCGTGTGATATGGGTGAATGTGCGCCTAATGGCGAATTCTATGGTATTGCTATAGACTGTGCATCATGGTTTGGTGAGCCTTGTAATGGAGAGTGGGTCAACATTGATGGGGAATGTTGTCCTGTATGTATAGAGATAGAACCGCTTTGTACTTCTTATTCTGGCATTGAAATATACGAAAGTGGTGAGTGGGCGAATCCTAACGACCCATGTGATTTTGGATTCTGTGGTGAAAACGGATTCTTTTCTGGCGTTATTATTGATTGTCCCGAACAAATGGGAATGCCGTGTAATGGTCAGTGGGTGATAGAAGATGGGGCTTGTTGCTCTACTTGTTTAGAAAATACTAATTCTGATTGTGGAAGCATTTCTATTACACTTAACAATGGCTGGAATATGATTGGCTTTGCTTGTTACGAAAATACAAATGCCCTTGTTGCTTTTGCTGCTATACAAGACAAAATTGTTATCGCCAAAGACGGTGTTGGAAATGCATATTTACCAGATTGGGATTTTAATGGTATTGGCGAACTTGAGAGAGGCTATGGCTACCTGATAAAAGTCTCTGAAGAAATAATCGATTATAATATTTGTGACTAAGCTAAAATTATAAAGTCATTTAAAACTACGCCTCTATGGGAGGCGTATTTTTTTTATCCAAAAAAAATTGAGATGTTTATGTCATATAACCGCTTACTTAATGATTCTATACTACTACCCTCAATGGATCTGCATAAGCACGTGGAGGTTTTTTAAACTG
>CAJWCX010000251.1 GCA_913031405.1 uncultured Flavobacteriales bacterium
GATTACATCAATGACGCCAAAGTGGCCTATGTGGGAAGTGGAACCAGCTTTACCCCTAGAGGGGTGATTGCCAATCAGAATTATTATTTCAAGGTTTTTGCATTTAATGGTTCAAACGGCTTTGAAAATTACTTACAAAGTAATCCGTCCGAAGGTCAAATAACCTCATCAGGTTCGGGTATAGGAGACTATTACAGTGGAATAACATCTTCAAACCCAACGTTTATATCTGACTTAAGCGCCTTAATAAATCAACATAACTACATTACCTATTTTCTTTATAAAACCACACTAATGAGTCAGTTTGAAGTAAAAGACACTCTCAATGGACAATCCTATGTCACTTGTTGTTACACAGGGGAAAACAAAGTTTTTAATGACCCATTTGATTGGTCTGAGAACGATTTTTCCAGAGAACATACCTACGCACATTCATGGATGCCAACCTTTCCTTGTAGTGATCCAGAGCAAGAGGAATATGCAGACCAACACAACTTATATCCAGCGAATCTTCCGAATGCGAATTCTCCTAGAAGTAACCTTCCACTAGCGGATATTGCAGGCGATACTGTTTTTAATTATTTGGAAGGAAGTGTGGGGTACAATGAAACTGGTCAGCTCGTTTACCAGCCAAGAGCTTCTCACAAAGGAAATGCAGCCCGAGCGATTATGTATATGGCAACGTGCTACAATGGCCTCTCAGGAAACAATTGGGCTATACCATCTAATCAAAGTCAAGAAACACTTAGAAATTGGCATTTTACTGATCTTCCTGATAATTATGAAATTGCACGAAACGAGTACATTTATAACCTCCAACAGAATAGAAACCCTTTTATTGACTCTGTAGATTTTGCCTGCTTTATTGATTTTTATCAAATGACTTACGACGAGTATGCTTGCGAAAGTGCCAATCTTATGGAACAACTTCAGAGTAATTATTCAGTCTTTCCAATACCGGCAAAAAACGAAATATATGCCCAAATTAATGGACTCAATATTCATGGGTATATTTTAATAAATAGTATGGGTCAAAAAGTGATACAACGAACAAAAGAAAATCTTGCTGTTGTTCGAATTGATTCCTCTTCCCTACCAAGTGGAAGCTATATTCTGAGAGTTGTAACCTCCAAAGGAACTATTGACAAACCAATCATCATTGAATAAAAAGATTGGTAACATAGCTCTCCTCTTGTCCGGTGCAATAGCATTAATGGATTGTAGCTCAGCCATAACGATTCAAACACAGAAACAAATTGATATCCAGTCCAGTACCAAAAATTCAGAAAGTATACTTAAAATAATTGAGCCCTACCAAAAAGAGTTGGCCCTTAAAATGGATATCGAAATCGCCAAATCAGAGGCGAATTATATTGTAGAGAGACCTTGTTCAAACCTAATGAACTGGATGGCTGATGCTGTATTTTTGAACCAAACAAAAAACTCCAAGCTCTCCTACCCTATTTTTTGTCTTTTAAATACAGGTGGAATAAGGGCTAGTTTGGGTATCGGGCCTGTTACCCTAGGAGATATTTATAAGCTCATGCCTTTTGACAATAGTATTGTCTGGGTGAAGCTACCCATTAAGGAGCTTTCCGCTATTGAATCATACATCACAGAATCGGGTGGCGAACCTATTTCAAACATTTACATTAAAAATGGTAGGATCGAGTTCAAAGGTTTTGATCGATCTAAAGCAACTGAATTTTGGGTCATCACATCTGACTATTTGTTATCTGGAGGGGATCGAATGGACTTTTTCCAAAAAGGAACAGAAATCATTCATACCAATATATTAATTCGAGATGCTCTCATTGAAGAGGTTAAAATTCAAGGTGTATTAATCAATGATGAACGCAAAAGAATAAAATGAAAAGAAGAGCCTTTTTATATCGATTTACATTGAGCTCTGGAGCCATGCTTATCGCTCCAGAGCTCATGGCACAAAGCTCTAAAAAAAGAAGTCAAAGCCTAACCATTCTTCACACCAATGATACACATTCAAATATAGAGCCCTTCCCGCAAAATCATTCTAAGTATCCAGGAATGGGAGGTGTCGCTAAAAGACATGAAATCATAGAAGAAATAAGAAGGGAAGAGAAAAATGTACTTCTGCTTGATGCTGGGGATATTTTTCAAGGCACACCATACTTCAATAACTTTCATGGGCATTTAGAGATGAAGCTTATGAGTAAAATGGGTTATGATGCTAGTACAATGGGAAACCATGATTTTGATATAGGATTAAAAGGCTTCAAAACAGCAAAAAAATATGCTAAATTTCCATTTCTCTGTGCCAATTATGATTTTTCTAACACGATTTTAAAGGACGAGACAAAACCTTTTCAAATTTTTGATAAAGGAGGAATAAAAATTGGGGTATTTGGTATTGGGGTAGAATTAGATGGGTTGGTTTCAAAAATAAATTACGGTGACACTGTTTATCATGATCCTGTAGAATGTGCAAATAGAACCGCCAGCATTTTGAAAGAAAAGGGATGCGATTTGGTCATCTGTCTCTCCCACCTCGGATTTTACTATCCTGAGAGAGAACGAATTTCTGATCTTATTTTAGCCAGAAGGTCAAAAAATATTCACATTATTATCGGTGGACATACCCATACCTTTCTCGAAAGACCAATCGTTCAAAGAAACAGTAATAACGAACTCGTTATCATTAACCAGGTCGGTTGGGCTGGACTTAAATTGGGGAGAATTGACGTCGACATCAATTCGAAAATGAGCAGGAGAAGCAGCATCGTTATTAGATGATGGTACTTTCAAAGATAGTTTTTGTAACTTTCGCAAACTGGCATGAAAAGATTTTCATACTTATTTATTTATACTAGTATATTACTTTCGGCTTGTTCGAAGGAAATTGAAATTGACATACCCGGTTATGTTGAGGAAATTGTAGTGGACGGAACCATTGAAACTGAAAGAAACCCACTGGTATTACTAAGCACTTCAGCTGATATTTATTCTTCAACAGATTTAACTTCTTATTTAGCTGGTTTTGTCTACGATGCGAATGTCAAAATTACTTGTGAAGGAGATACTTTCAATCTTCAATTGTACAATGTTGTTGATTTACCTATCGAATCTCAATATAAGCTTGCTGAAATGCTAAGACTTAAAAAACATAGTGAACTTCTTCA
>CAJWCX010000252.1 GCA_913031405.1 uncultured Flavobacteriales bacterium
ATATGCACGTGTTCATTCCTTCTAATAAAGTCACCCATCCAAGCACTGTTCACATTTGGATTTTGTCTAAGTGCAAAAGCAACAGCTTTAATTACCATGTCATTGAAAGATACTTTAACCCCTTCTTGCGTATTCATAACCTTTCTTGTTGCTACTGCATTGTCCATATCAATATCCAATGTAAGATAGAAATGAGGTGCTGAGAATTTACTATCTGCCAATCTTTTGGCAATAGTTTTTCTCATTTGACTAACAGGTTCATCAGAAAAAGATTCTTTACCAACAGGTGCTAAAGATGAATATTGTTTTTGAGTAGGGGTGAAGGGGATGTAATGGTCAACATCTCTTTTGATGATTCTTCCGTTCTCTCCGGATCCTTGAATTGCGTTTAGATCTATTCCTTTCTCTGCCGCTAATTTTTTAGCCAAAGGAGAAGCAAAAACACGGTCATTTGCTGTGTTTTCCAATGTCACGGATATTTTTTCTGTTTTTTTAGATGCTGCTGAAACTGGTTTTGTCGTTTCGAGAATAGGCTCAGGTTTAGAGACAGTTGGCTCAGGTGATTCTTTTGTTTCATCCTCAGATGGACTTTCCGCGTTCTTCAATATTTCGGCAATATCTTCTCCTTTTTCTCCAATAACAGCTAAAACAGAGTTGACAGGTGCTGCTTTTCCAATTTCAACTCCAATGTGTAATAAAACACCATCAAAAAAAGATTCAAATTCCATTGTGGCCTTGTCTGTTTCAATTTCAGCAAGAATCTCACCTTCCTTAACTTCATCTCCAACGTTTTTATTCCAAGCGGCCACCACTCCTTCAGTCATGGTATCACTCAATTTAGGCATGTAAACAATTTCGGCCATTTCCTACTCTTTTATGATTAGTATTCTTTTATATATGGGTAATCTTTTTGAACATATACGTCCTCATAGAGTTCCTCTGCATCTGGGTATGGGGATTCCTCGGCAAACTTAACAGATTCATCTACTTCCTTTTTGACCCAGGCTGCTATATCATCAATCTCTTTATCGGACAACCATTTGTTTTCTTTGATGATATTTAAAACGTGCAGAATTGGGTCTTGATCAATCCATTCAGACACCTCTTCTTTAGATCGATATTTTTGAGGATCAGACATTGAATGTCCTTTGTATCGGTATGTTCTAATATCTAGTAGGGTAGGGCCTCCATCATTTCGGGCTCTCTTACTAGCTTCTTCGATTGCGTTATGAACATCTTCTGGAATCATTCCATTGACGACTTTGGAGGGCATGTCATAAGATAATCCAATTTTAGATAAATCAGTGACATTGGTTGTCCGCTGCACTGAGGTTCCCATGGCGTAATTATTGTTTTCAATAATAAAAACAACAGGGAGTTTCCACATCATAGCCATATTGAATGTCTCATGCAGGGCACCTTGTCTCACGGCACCATCTCCCATTGAAACAAAGGCTACATTATTTGTTTCGTTGTATTTTTCTGCGAAAGCAACACCTGCACCCATGGCTATTTGTGCTCCTACGATTCCATGACCACCCATGAAATTTTTCTCTTTGTCAAAGAAATGCATTGAACCTCCTTTACCTTTCGAGCATCCTGTTTTTCTTCCAAATAATTCAGCCATCAAGACTCTCGGGTCTGTTCCAAGTGCAATCGGATGACCATGGTCACGGTAGGCTGTCATGTGTTTGTCTCCTGGCTCACAAGCACTTGCAGTACCCACAACAATAGCCTCTTGGCCTATATAAAGGTGACAAAATCCACCAAACTTTTGTTGGATATATAATTGACCTGTTTTTTCTTCGAACTTACGAATCAAGAGCATGTCTTTATACCATTTGATATAAGTGTCTTTTGAGAATTTGGACTTCGAAGACTTCTTGGCAGAAGTAGACTTCTTTTGTTTGGTTTTCACTGCCATCTGAATAATATTTTACTTAACAAATATAGAAAGGAATTTCTACATCCCGACTATTGAATGTCTATGCATTTTTTGATCTATTGTACTTGTGGTTTTGAATAAACTGCTCTGTAGATCAAGTAAGCTCCCATCAATACAAACGGAATACTTAACATTTGACCTGTATTAATGAACATAAAATCATCACGAGCAGTTTGTCCTACCTTGAAAAACTCAACGATAAATCGTGCGCCAAAAATCAAGATTAAAAAGCTACCAAATACAAGTCCTGGTTTCTTCCAGGCATCTTTTTTCCAAAAAAGAAACATGAGAACTCCAAATGCTATTAAATAACAGATTGACTCATATAGTTGAGCGGGGTGTCTTGGACTGGCATCGTACATTTTTGTGGTTGTATTCCAATAATTATGAAATTTAAAGGCCCATGGAACATCTGTCTCGTGGCCAACGATTTCGTGATTTACCAAATTACCAAGGCGTATAAAAGTACCTCCTATAGCAATAGGAGCAGAAATCCGATCTAAAATCCATAAGAATGGTTTTTGAACAGTTTTTTTTGAAAAAATGTATAAGCCAATTAGAATAGCAATGGCTGCCCCATGACTGGCTAATCCACCTTCCCAAACTTTTAATATTTTAAGTGGATGAGAAAAATACCCTTCTTCAAAATGTCCATCTACAATTTCATCGAAATAAGGTCCATAGAAAAAAACATGACCTAGACGCGCACCCACGATCGTTCCTATAATCATGTACATGACCAATTTATCTAGAACCTCGTCACTAATCCCTTCTTTTTTAAACATACGTTTTACGACAAAGTAGCCCAAAACCAAGCCTATTACAAACAATAATCCGTAAAGGTTTGGTGTTTTCCAACCGTCAATTATTTCAGGACTCACAGTCCAATCAATCGCTAAAATCACTTTTTTGTTTTTTCTGTGTCCGCCAAAGATATATGTTTTTCCCTCTTGGCTTTATATTTTATATACTCGGATCGGCCTTTTTTGAAGATTTGATTACTATTGTCAATACCCTTTCTCAATACTTTTTGTTCTTCTTCTGGTAAATTGAATATCGCTTGACACTCTTTCGAACAACAATTATCTAATTCTTTCTTGCATTTTTCACATTGAATAAAAAGTAAATGGCACGCACTGTTTAAACAATTCGTGTGCGTGTCCGCTGCTTCACCGCATAAATGACAAACAGAAATAATATCATTTGTTAT
>CAJWCX010000253.1 GCA_913031405.1 uncultured Flavobacteriales bacterium
TATAAAAACGATTTTGTTACAATTCAAACGCACCACACTTTACCAGTTACACACATAATTAATACTGTACCTTTTATTCATCTTCAATTTACCAAAGTCTTAGTCAGCTTTGCTATTGCATTCCGCAACTGTAATTCACTCCATGGTTTTTCGATAAATTCCTCGAGCAAATTGTCTGTTTGCAAATCACTAAGCTGAACGGCATTTGCCTGCCCAGACAGCATTAAACAATTTATTTTTGGGTATTTTCCTTTAATTTTTCTAATCAATTCCACACCTGTCATTTCAGGCATCTGATAATCCACTAACACAAACATAATGTCAATATTATCTGATATTAGAGCATCTATATCATCTAAAGCATCATTTGGATTCGTATAAAATTCAATCAAAACACTTTGTGTATCGATTATTTTATTTAACTGAAATGCTAGAACCTGAAGAATCATTGGATCATCATCAACACAAACAACAGCATATGTTAATTCTTTCATTTTGCCCTATTAAATGTTATTTTGAATTGCGTACTCTTTTCGTTAGAAATTAAAATAATTTTAGCATGGTGTTCTTGAACGACATTTTTTACAATACTCAATCCAAGTCCTGAACCATTAGCGGCTCCTTTAGTCGTAAAAAATTTATCAAAAATCTTTTCAGACATCTCTGCAGGTATCATTGGCCCGTTATTTTCAAAAGTTACCGAAAATGTTTTTTTATTAGAACGTGAAATGATATTGAGTTTCTTTTCGGTTTGGCTGTCATCCATACATTCAATAGCATTTTTAATCAAATTAGACCAAAGTTGAAAAAGTCTGACATCGTAACCCATTACCTCGATATCCTTATCTACATCAAACTTTAGTTCAATACTGCTACTTAGGTTATAGTTGAATATATTCAAAACTGTTTTGATGTTCGAATGGATATTCACCAAGCCTTTTTTTGTGTTTTTCTTTTCTTTAATAAATGATCTCAAATCATGAACCACATTTGACGCTTTATCACCAGAATTAGATATAGTATTCAGAAAGGATAACGTAACCGAAAGGTTATTGTATAATTCTAAGAACTGAATAGGATTTTTAGCATTCATGATATATAAAATATCGTCTTTTTCAGATAATGAGATTCTATTTTTCGCGAATAAAAAAGCGAGTTTCGAACGGTCTTCTTTATTATAATCCGAGTAGTTTTCCTCTAAAAATAGCTCAAAATTCTTACTCTCATTTTTCATTGATAAACCACCTATGTATAACTGTGGTTCCTGAAAAGCGATTCGATTTAAAGCAAACTCAACCTCATTAGGCGTGCAGTGTCCAAAGTTCTTTTTGAACAAGTTCATCAAAATATACTTTATGTTTTCGGCACCACTCTTGATCGCCGCCAAAGGGGTATTCAAATCATGTGCAACACCCGCTGCCAATTCACCTATGGTAACCATCTTTTCTTGATCTCTAAGTGAATTTGAAAGTGCAATGTTCTTTGCCGTTTTATCTCTTACAAGATTCTCTAGATTGGCATTTAGATTTTGAATAGTCTGTTCATTTTTTATCCTGCTTGTAATATCAAACTCTACAAACATAAATCCAGTCTGATTACCCGATTGGTCAAATAAGGGTTGAACACTTAAATCAACCCAATATTCTTTTTTCGTTCTGGATTCATAAAATAATTCCACAGACTTGTTTTCATTTTTATCCATTGCTTTTTTCAACTCATCCAAAGCGTTATCACTGGAACCGAGCATACGAAAATAGGTAGAAGGTTTGCCCAAAATATCTTTTAAACGAAATCCTGTTCTTTCCAATAAGGCTTCATTGGCCCAGGTGATGACACGATTCATATTAACAACCAGCACGCCATTATTGGTACTTTTTGCCACTGACGATAGCATTTGATTTTCCTCTTCAGTAAGAACACGTTTTGTTATGTCTGTACCATAACCTATAACGTACTTAACGTTTCCTTTCTCATCAAACAAAGGTCCCATACTTCTCTGAATAACTTCCCTTTTACCTTCGCTATCAATATTGTAGTCAGACCAATTGACAAAGGTCTTTTTTCTCATGATTGAATTAAATATTCGACGTCTTTGTATCGCAATATCTTCAGGTATGTTTTTAAATTTCGCATAGTCAAAATCATCTTTACCAATGATAAAGTCCCTGACCTTCTTATTTTTAATTCCTCTAGGATTGACGTAAACATACTTGTGGTTTTTGTCGAATACCGCAATATCGGCAGGTAAATTATTCAATATAAATTCATAAAACTCTTTTTGCTTTTGAATTTCATTTTTCAATTGAATAAGGCTTTCTTCATTTTCATCAACCCGTCGAACAAATTCAGAAATATCTGATGCATATATATTTACAACATCAATCTCTCGAACATATTTGGACTTTATGGAATACGTGCGTCCGTTTTTCTTTTCAATATGAGAATGAGAATTATTTACTTCCTTCGCCTGGCTTAAAATTCTTTGTAAACACGGATCAACTACAATTTTTTCCTCAAGATTAAAATCATAGATAAAATGGTCTTCGCTTGCCGAATTATTGTAAACTAGACGAGAATCTGAATCAAAACGCAATATCGGATTGGGATTTTCAGATGGAAACTTTTTAAACTCTTTCAATTGCTTTTGAGCAATTTCAAGCTCTTTATTCATAGAACTATTTGTTTTTTCAATACTTTTCATTAGAGACTCAATCCAATTCGTTCAAAAGAAGATTTATTCATGGTTTTGATTTCAGATAAGAGTAACAGCATTCCAAACGAGGTTTAATTTTTTAGAGGCATAAAGATAGGTAATACCTCAACGAAAAAAAATTATTCCTTTGTAAATCAAGTGAGAGTCTACCTATTTTAAGGGTAAAGCTTTCAATTATGGTAAAAAAAAGAACGTAATAAAGTGTTGTACCATAATAGGCTTTAGAAAGGATAAATCGAAAAAGAACTCAAACACTTCTTAATTTAAAATGTTAGATGTACAGAATTGTTTTATGTAAAGAATGACACGCTTCTTTTTTCTAACTCAGTTTGCTTACTTTTGCACGCAATGACCACAAAGAATCTAAAGCAAATTATCGATCGCCTTTTTTCAATGAAAACCATGTCGCTCGGCTTGATCGTTTTTCTTGTGGCCATA
>CAJWCX010000254.1 GCA_913031405.1 uncultured Flavobacteriales bacterium
TAATTCAACAAAAACTCCAAAATTCGTAAAGTTTCTCACTTTTGCAGCATGCTTTGTGTTTACAGCATATTTGGTTTCGATGTCATTCCATGGGTCAGGCATCAATTGTTTGATACCGAGAGACATTTTTCTTTCATCTCTATCAAGGGTCAAAACAACAGCTTCAACCGTATCTCCGATTTTCATGAAGTCTTGTGCTGATCTTAAGTGTTGAGACCAGCTCATTTCTGAAACGTGAATCAATCCTTCAACTCCAGGAGCGATTTCGATAAATGCTCCGTAATCTGCCATAACAACAACTTTACCAGAAACTTTATCTCCAATCTCCATTTTGGTATCTAATGCATCCCATGGATGTGGCTGCAATTGTTTTAATCCAAGTGCAATTCTTTTCTTTTCGTCATCAAAGTCCAAAATAACGACGTTGATTTTAGAGTCAAGTTCAAGAAGCTCTTCTGGATGTGTCACTCTTCCCCAAGAAAGGTCAGTAATGTGAATCAACCCATCAACGCCTCCTAAATCAATGAATACTCCATAGGAAGTAATATTTTTAACGATTCCTTCAAGAACCTGTCCTTTTTCTAAGGTAGAAATGATTTGTTTCTTTTGCTCTTCAAGCTCAGCTTCAATAAGTGCTTTGTGAGAAACAACAACATTTCTAAATTCTTCATTAATTTTTACAACTTTGAATTCCATGTTTTTGCCTACATAGATGTCATAATCACGAATTGGTTTAACGTCAATTTGAGAACCAGGAAGGAAGGCTTCGATACCAAAGACATCTACAATCAATCCACCCTTTGTTCTGCATTTTACATGACCTGTAATGACCTCTCCTGTTTTAAGCACTTCGTTCACTCGAATCCACGCACTGTGCATTCTTGCTGTCTTGTGCGAAACAATCAATTGTCCTGTTTTGTCTTCTCTACATTCAACATATACGTCAACAGTATCCCCAATTTTCAGATCCGTATTGTATCTAAATTCATTGGCAGCAATTACCCCTTCGGATTTGTATCCGATGTTGATAATAACTTCTTTTTTAGTGATGTGTACTACCGTACCTTGAATGACCTCTTTTTCATTAATTGATGTGAGGGTTTTTTCGTAGACGTCAGACATTTCTGATCTTTCTACCTGAGTATAGCCGTCTAATTGTAACGCTTCCCAGTCAAAATCTGCAGTTCCCTGCATTACTTTTCCTTTTGCCATGTGGCTTTAAACTTTGTATTCCAAGACTCCTTATTCTTGAAAGGGTTCAACATCAGCCACTTATTAAGGAGCGTGACTCTTTTTCAGGGTGCAAATTTACATCTTTCTTTTTAATAACAAAGTATTAAAAAAGGAATATTTAAAAAAAAGAATGAATAGAGCTAACTAATTGTCGCTAGGATTATTAGGGAATTTAGAAATCGTTTTGAATTTTCCTTTTTGCATTTCTAATGCAGTTTTCCAAAGGTCTTTCATTTCTGTATCCAAAATCATCTTTTTACCAATATTCTTCACAGTGATCCAGGTTTTTTGCTCAAGCTCTTGATCGAGTTGTTTATCCTCCCAGCCTGAGTAACCTATAAAAAAACGGATTTGATTATTGAGCTCTGGTTTTTCAGAAAGAATTCTACAAACATCATCAAAATCACCACCATAATAAAGCTCTTTTTGTATTTTTAGTGAGTCTTTGACTTGATCTCCTAGTGAATGAATGAAAAATAAGCTCTCTTTAGATACAGGTCCTCCAAATCCAATTCGAGCATTAATGTTTGGGAAATTACTATCGATTTTATGCAGGTCAATATCCAGGTAGTTATTAAGCACAAAACCAAATGTTCCATCGGCATTGTGTTCGCATAAAACAACTACTGATCGTCCGAAATATGGATCGTTAAGAAATGGGTCGGAAATGAGAACGCTACCTTTTTTGGGTCTCTGGTTATTTTCAAAAGAAAAATTCAGTTTTTTCATTGAACAAAGGAACAAAAAGTGCACCTTTAAACAATGGATTTTACAAAAACATATTTTTAAATTTATATTAGATGAAATTCAGTGCCATTGATATTGGAACAAATGCAGCTAGGCTTCTGGTTGGGGAAGTTGTTGAAGAATCCAGTAAGTCCTTCGTGAAAAAGATTTCTTACACCCGAATTCCTCTGCGTCTAGGGGATGATGTCTTCTCAATGGGTGAAGTTGGGGCTAAAAAGAAGTCTGATCTTCTAAAAACAATGCAAGCCTTCAGAATTATATCAGATATTTTCGAAGTAAAACGATTAAGAGCAGTGGCAACATCTGCTATGAGAGAGGCTGAAAATGGATCACGTATCGTTCAAGAAATCAAAACCAATTTAGAAATTGATGTTCAAATCATATCAGGCTCTAAAGAAGCTGAATTGATTTTGGGTACGTTTATGCTGCTAGGATTAGATCAGGGTAAGCCTTTTGCTGTTGTTGATGTAGGGGGAGGTTCGACAGAAGTAAATATTTTTAAGGGGGGCGAAAAGTTGGCTTCCAAATCATTTAAGGTGGGTACAATTCGGCTCCTTAAAGAAAAGATAAAAAAGGAAATTTGGTCGGACATCACGAACTGGATTGATTCATCTATTGACCCCAATTCAGATTATTTGGTATTTGGTACTGGTGGGAATATCAATAAAGCACACAAGCTTTTGGGGTTGAGTTCAGAAGACGCCATCGGTCTTCAAGAAATGAGTGATTTGTATGAAGTCATGCGCGTTTTAACACCTGAGGAGCGTATGAAGCGTTTTCAGCTTCGTCCCGACAGGGCGGATGTAATTGTTCCGGCTTTAGATATATATATCCGAATTTTAAATAATTTTAGAGCCTCAAGTATTTTTGTACCGAGAATAGGCTTATCTGATGGAATGATTTATCAGATGTTTTTAGAAGAAAATTTAGATTAATGTCGCAGAAACCAAGAATTTCAAAAGGAACAAGAGATTTTTCTTCCAAAGAGGTGAAGAAAAGAGAGTACCTTTATTCTGTAATGAAACGTGTTTTCCAAAAGTTTGGTTTTCAACCTATTGAAACACCTAGCTTTGAGTTTTCATCTACCTTAATAGGTAAGTATGGCGAGGAAGGAGATAGATTGATTTTTCGAATTCTTAATTCTGGAGATAAACTATTAAAAGCAGATAG
>CAJWCX010000255.1 GCA_913031405.1 uncultured Flavobacteriales bacterium
AAGACAAAGACAAACAACTTTCAGAAAAAATGGTGGTTAGAAGCACCGTAAATGGTGAGCAGATTGTATCCTTTCCTCTAATTCAAAAATATAAAGTACCGATTTGGAGTTCTTCATCCGAGAAAATGGCATTCTTTTTCTCTAATGATACGACGCACAATAATTATGAGCTCAAGGTCTATGACTTTACTTTGAGTGCCTCTCTTTCTTTTGGTGACACCTTGGATCCAAATTTAGATCGAGAAAGTGTGCCTTCGCAGTGGAGAACTCCTTTCTTTTCGAAGGACGAAGAGCGTTTGTTTTTTGGAGTTCATCAAAGAGCCTATGAGGAAGCAGAAGATTCTCTCCTTAAAGAGGAAAAAGCACGTTTAGACGTGTGGCACTATGAAGACGGTCGGATTCAGCCCCAACAATTGAAACAGCTGAAAAGGGATAAAAAAAAGAATCATCTTTATGTCTATAATTTCAGACAAGCCAAATTGATCCAATTGTCTAATGACACCCTCGACGTTATTGTTTCAAATAAATATGAACCGGATTATGCCTTGGCATACTCAAGGGAGGCTTATCAGGTAGAATCTCAATGGAGTTATCCATGGATGAGAGATTATTATCGAATTTCTATTGATACAGGAGTTGATACTTTGGTGAGGCGCAGACTCAAATATCCAGGTAGACTTTCTTTGAACGGACGTTTTTTTAGCTATTTCGATGAAAAGAAGAAAGAACATGTCATGATTGATTTGCAAAATAAAGAAGAGTCTTGCATGACCTGTGGAGTAGATAGTGTAGTTTGGCACAGAGACATTAATGGAATGTCTTTTGAGGCAGGTCCTGAAAGAATATTTGGCTTCACAAGAACGAACGACTATGTATTTCAATCCGAATGGGATCTTTGGTCTTACAGTCCAAGTACAGATACTTTAAGATGTATTTCAGACCGACAAGGAGAGCAACGGCAAATCAAGCTGACCTTGAACAAGAAGAATTGGGACAGCGTTTATGTCGATTTCACAGATACTTATGTTTCTGGCCTTAATAAGCTGAATAAATCCATGCATTTGTTCAATTGGTTAGAACATGAGGATCATTATGATCTCATTGAAAACATGATTTCACCTCACAAACTGGTATCTCTGGTTTGGTCTGAAGATGGTAAAAACGCATTATTGAGAAGGTCTTCAGTCAGTCGCTATCCAGACCTTGAGAAGGTGGACGAAGATTTTCAAAACCCCATTCAGATATCCACTACGAATCCTCATCAAAAGGACGTTTATTGGCCCTCTGTTGAGCTGGTCAAATGGTATAGTTATGATTCCGTATTACTCGAGGGATTGGTTTATTTACCTGAAAATTATGATACGAGTACGCGTTACCCTTTAATGATTTATTATTATGAATTGAATTCAGATAACCTCCATAGTTACCGCTCACCGAGACCTTCAGCAAGTATTATCAACCCTATCGAATATGCTTCTAATGATTATTTGGTATTTATTCCAGACATTCGTTATGAGGAGGGTCATCCCGGAAAGTCAGCCTACAGTTCGATCATGAGTGGTACCGACTATTTATTGAAAAAGTACGCCATAGACTCTCTCAAAATGGGTCTTCAAGGGCAGAGCTGGGGGGGGTATCAGACAGCACAAATGGTCACCATGACCAATCGATATGCTGCGGCCATGGCAGGTGCACCTGTTAGCAATATGTTTTCAGCTTATGGGGGAATTCGATGGGGTTCAGGGCTCAATCGTCAATTTCAATATGAAGCTACACAGAGCCGAATTGGAAAGACAATATGGGAGGCTCCTGAGCTGTATTACGAAAATTCGCCGATCTTTCACCTTCCCAATATAGAGACACCTTTACTGATCATGCATAACGATAATGATGGAGCAGTGCCATGGTATCAGGGTATTGAGATGTATACAGGTATGCGAAGATTGGGCAAACCTTGTTGGATGCTTGTATACAACAATGACGGTCACAACCTCAAAAAACTGGCAAACAAGTTTGATTTGAGTATTCGTATGAACCAGTTTTTTGATTATTATTTAAAGGACGCACCTCAACCAGAATGGATGGAAAAAGGCATTCCTGCTCTCGAAAAAGGGGAGAACAACGGATATCAATTCAATGAAAAATAAGCTGTTTATTCTATCGTTTTTATTCGTATTCATCGGAATAGGCATCCTTAGTTTAATTCCTCCTAGTTCCGGAATTGAGTTGGGTCAACACGACAAATGGAATCACTTTATCGCTTACTTGGTGCTTTCTCTGAACTGGTGTCTCATCAAGAATAAAAGAGCCTTCTTCTTTTTAGGCCTTTTGCTTTGTGGCTGTTACGGTTTATCGCTAGAATACCTGCAAGGATTTGTACCGGGAAGAGTTCCTTCTTTACTGGATGCCTCAGCCAATATAGGAGGGATTGTGATAGGCTCTGTTGGTAGGGTTATAGTATTAAAAAAATAAAGTCTGCTAAAAGAAGTACCTGAAGTATAAAAATCAACAGGCCTATTTTCTTTTTATATTTATAAGCGACAAAAATTGCAATTATGAGGAGCAACGGAACCAAGCATCCAGATACAACGCGTAAAGAAGAAAAAGATCTTTTTTGAGACGAAAGTAATTTATACCAATTTACTTCTTTGAATATTCGTGAAATAGAGTATTGAATTTTTTTATTGATCAGTTTTGGTTCTATAAAATCCTCTGCTACAATAAATTCATGTTCGTTTGTCGATATTTTATATGAATAATGGTAATTTCTAGCTGCATTAAAATATTGCTGTCGTTCTTTTTTCAAATTAATGATTTTATCATTTATTCTCCTTCCAGGAGAAACAAAATCAACGAAAATTAGAAGAGCACCTAAAGTAAAAACCGCATATGTTGATAATCGTAATTTATTTAGTTTCGGATGCATATGTTATTTTGAGATATATTTAAAGTAGCTTATCGTCATGCTTGTAGTTCTATTTTGAGGTAATTATACGGATAGCAGTGCTGAAATAATAATGACATCTTGTAAAAAATGAATCCACCAGGCCCAAAAGACACCCTTGGTTTCAAGTATTGATTTTGTCAGGAACCAGCCTAAAAATCCTGCGACCA
>CAJWCX010000256.1 GCA_913031405.1 uncultured Flavobacteriales bacterium
GTGAAGATGAATGTTCAGATTGACTGCCTCTTGAATCAACATTCTTCCCAATTGACCCGCTCCAAGAACACCAATTTTGAATTCTTTACTATTCCAGTTTTTAATCATGAGGCAAAGATAAACGTATCCCACTTATATTTTCAAATTAGTGCTTAAAATCGTACATTTGTTCCCCAAATGACACGTGAAATTCGACTCATTGATAAAACCTTTGTTCCTTATTTAAGGGAGGATCAACTCTTAAAAAGAATAGGAGAAATCGCGGCGCAAATTCGTTCAGATTACGGAAGTGAAAAGGTTCTGTTCTTATCTGTCCTTAATGGTGCTTTTATGTTTACTTCTGACCTCATGAAGTGTTTGGATGGAGATGTTGAGTTATCCTTTATTAAGCTTTCATCTTATGAGGGATTAGAGTCTACTGGTAAGGTCTATGAGTTGATTGGATTGAATCAGAATGTTCAGGGAAAACACATTGTCGTTATAGAAGATATTGTCGATACAGGTCTAACCGTTGAACGCGTTAGTAATATGCTTAAATTACAAAACCCATTATCAGTTGAGGTATGCACACTATTGTATAAACCAGAGGCATTTAAGGGTGATGAAGCACCTAAATATTATGGATTCGAAATTCCTAATAAATTTGTGGTCGGATATGGTTTAGATTACAATGAGTTGGGAAGAAATTTAAAAGAAATTTATCAATTAAAGGAATAATTTATGTTGAATATTGTTTTGTTTGGACCTCCAGGTGCAGGTAAAGGTACGCAATCAGAAAGGTTGATTTCGAGATACAATTTGGTTCACCTTTCGACAGGTGATATTTTTCGTGCAAATATAAAAGGCGAGACGGAGTTAGGGAAACTTGCTAAAAGCTATATTGATAAAGGTCAATTGGTTCCCGATTCAGTCACTATTGATCTTTTGCGATCGGAAGTTTTAAAACATGATAATCCGAAAGGGTTTATTTTTGACGGTTTTCCAAGAACTCAAAAACAAGCCGGTGCTCTTGACGAGTTTCTATCCTCAATCAATAGCTCAATTTCAATGATGTTATCTTTGGACGTCGAAGAAGATGAGTTAAAAACAAGGTTGATGAAAAGGGCAGAAGTAAGTGGACGCGCCGATGATGCTGACCCAAAAATCATCGAGAATAGAATTGCGGTCTACAAAAATGAGACAGCTCCAGTAAAATCTTATTATGATAATCAGAATAAACTCATTGGTATCGACGGTATGGGTTCGGTAAATGACATTACAGATAGGCTTTATGCGTCTATAGACGCCAATTAATAAATCATGGCTTCAGATAATTTTGTTGATTACGTAAAAATCCATGTCAAATCTGGTAATGGAGGTGGCGGGTCAACACATTTTCGAAGAGAGAAGTACATTCCTAAAGGAGGTCCTGATGGAGGCGATGGAGGCCGTGGAGGTCATGTCATTCTGAGAGGAAATAAGCAGCTTTGGACCTTATTGCATTTGAAATTCAAAAAACATATTAAAGCCGAACATGGATCTCATGGGGCAGGTAATCTTAAAACAGGATCACAGGGAAAGGATGTATATATTGATGTGCCACTAGGAACATTAGTGAGGGATGAAGAAACAGAAGAAGTTTTATTTGAGATTACGTCTGAGGGAGAAGAAAAAATCCTTCAGAAAGGTGGTCGCGGAGGCCTAGGAAATAATCATTTTAAATCTTCAACAAATCAAACTCCTCGACATGCACAGCTTGGTGAAGAAGGTGCTGAGGGATGGAAGATTCTTGAACTTAAAATCCTCGCAGATGTTGGATTGGTTGGCTTTCCAAACGCTGGTAAAAGTACATTGCTGTCGGTTGTTTCAGCAGCAAAGCCAGAAATAGCAGACTATCCCTTTACAACCATAAGACCGAATTTGGGCATTGTTTCTTACAGAGACCACCGTTCTTTTGTCATGGCCGATATTCCTGGAATTATTAAAGGAGCATCAAAAGGAAAAGGATTGGGTTATCGTTTTTTGAGACACATAGAAAGAAACTCTGTATTGCTCTATTTAATACCAGCAGATTGTGATGATATTGCCAGTGAGTATAACATATTACGAAATGAACTTGAATCCTATAATCCTGAGTTAATGCATAAGGATTCTTTATTGGTTATAAGCAAATCAGATATGCTTGATGATGAATTAAAACAGGAACTTGATGTTGAATTAAAGAATGATTTGAAGGGAATTCCCTATATGTACATATCTTCGGTCGCTCAAATAGGGTTATTGGAACTAAAAGATGAAATTTGGAAAGCTATTCAGGATGATTGACTCACTTGAATCTCTCGATCGAAATTTAGTCGTTTACATTAATGGATGTCACAATTCATTTTTTGATGAGTTCATGTGGTTTTTTTCAGGACCTTACATCATCATTCCTATTTTTATCATCATTCTTTGGTCATTATTGAAGATATACTCCGTGAGGGATGTTGGTTTTATTCTATTTGGATTTGTTCTTGTGATTGCTATTGCTGATCTAAGCTCTGTATACTGTTTTAAAGAGGTGTTTATGCGTTATCGGCCATCTCACCATGCGCAATTGATTGATAAGCTTCACTTTTATGAATCAGAACCAGGTCAATTTTATAGAGGTGGTTTATATGGTTTTGTTTCTTCCCATGCGGCCAATTATTTTGCTGTATGCACCACGGCTCTTGCCCTTATTAAAGTTTTTTGGGTTCGTTATTTCTTATGTGTTGTGACTATAATTATAATGTACAGCAGGGTATATCTTGGTGTTCATTACGTTTCCGATCTTATTTGTGGTGCTATTTTGGGGTATTTTGTTGCTCAACTTATATTACATTTTATAATTTTAAAAAAAATTAGAGCTTCGTGAATTATCTATTGGTTTTTATTGGTGGGGGAATTGGAAGTATACTCCGTTATGGAGTAGGTAATATCTTTTCTAGGTCTTTTAGTGAATTTCCAATTTCTACCTTAATTTCTAACCTTACGGCATGTCTTATTTTTGTATTGGTTCTTTATTATGGTGCAAAAGAAATGAAAAGTGAATGGCTTACGCCCTTCTTGATTGTTGGTTTGTGCGGTGGGTTTAGCACCTTTAGCACCTTT
>CAJWCX010000257.1 GCA_913031405.1 uncultured Flavobacteriales bacterium
CCCTGAGTAAGGCAAGGTAAAAAAAACAAAAAAAATATAAGCTGTTTCACGAGCAGCGCTTCTATTGGGTATCTAGATTCTCATTATTCACATGAATTAATGAATTTTCCATATCACGATCAAACATATACATCCCACCTGCATTAGTTCCAATTAAGTTGAGTTTGTCTAAAATTGTTCTGGCTAAAGCTTCTTCCTCCAATTGTTCAGACACATACCATTGCATAAAATTGTGCGTAGTATAGTCCTTCTCTTGAAGACAGATATCAACGACATTATTAATACTTACTGTCACACCGATTTCGTGCTCCAATAAGGACTCAAAAACATTATTTAGGCTTTTAAATTCGTGAGGTGGTTTTTCTAGCTTTGGAACCTCTGCCCTTCCTCCTCTTTCATTCACAAACTTAAATAATTTTAGCATATGAAAACGTTCTTCATCAGAATGTGTATACATAAATTTTGCTGTGCCGTTAAGGCCATTTGACTCAGCCCAAGACGCCATCGAAAGATAATATTGTGAGGAAGATGCTTCTTTTTTTATTTGATCATTTAACGCTTTTTCAACTCTTTTATTCATGACTCAATATTTACAAACTTAAATTACATAATTTTAATGAAACAATGAACTCAGTATGAAGGTTTAAAATTTGAAGAACCAAGACATGGTAGGTAAAGGAAATGTGAAATTTTGCCCATTCTCCCAAACAGAAACACCGGCAATAGCAATTTGAAAGGCCCTGTTTTCATTTTTCTGAAATCGCATCCCAGGCATAAAATATATAAAAGCACCTCTACTATCTGAAACCGTTAACGTTGTTGTATATGATCCAGTTACTGGATCATAAGTACCATCATAAACTGATGAAGTAGAAGAATTTATAGAGCCAAACATAGAGTCAAAAAATATACTTGACTTCGATGTCAATTGAAAAATTCCTGCCACTGAGAATATCGGCGCACTTGGAATAGGTCTCACTCTTGTAGGTACATTTGCTGTATTAAAAGAATCATAAGTATATGTTCCTGGAACATATTCAAGATTGGAATTGCCAGATATATTTAGGTAACCATAACCCCCGGAAAAACTGATGTTATTCTTCCTATCACCATAAGTAAAAGTTCCCCAATGTAAACCACCAAAACTTTCAAAACCGTCGAGGTATCCGCTTGTTCCGAACATCGATGCAAGAGAAAAATTAACTTTAGGATTTTTAGTGGGTATAGTATATTTACCAACGAGGATGAAAGGACTTGCAATCCAAGATGTCATAACCCCAATATTGAAACGATTACTGACAGCAAAGTGGATTTCTGGACCAAATAGATTCACCATAGCATAATGCTCGTTTTTCTTTATCGGAAGGGCATTATTTGTAAATGCATAGCGAGTTGAGAAAGGACTTTCTTCTCTTAGCTCTCCATTTTTGATCTCTCCTAAGTCTTCAATGATTGAAATACGCTTAACCTCCGATTTTAAAATATAAAGCTTGCCTAGTGCCTCTGTTTCTAACAATAGTTCTCGACCATCATCACTCAATATTTTAGCAATGTATTTTACCCCATCATATCGCTCTACAAGACGAAGAGTCGTATCCTTTGTTGTGTTTTGAGCATTTGAATGAATAGAGCCAAACATGGCCCAAATAAAAATTACAATATGAAAATATTTCATTATTACGGTTTTTTTGTGCTAATTTACTACATAATTCCTGTGTACGCGACCTGAAAGACCTGTTAAAATCTCATAAGGTATAGTTCCTAGTGCATTTGAAAAATCAGTAATACTCTGATTCTCTCCAATAATCTCTACAGTATCACCAACCTTTATATTTTCATCTGATACTTGAATCATCACCATATCCATGCAAACCTCACCAACTGTCGGACATTTCTTGCCGCCAATAAATACAGCCCCTTTACCATTGCCTAGAGACCTCCTGAAACCATCCGCATAACCGACTGGAACTATAGCGATTTTCATTCTCTCCTCAGCAATATAGGATCGCCCATAACCTACACTTTCTCCTTTTTCAATCTCCTTTATTTGAGAGATCTGACTCGACCATTCAATAACGGGAATTAAATCCTCTGAAGGAACATGACCTGAAGATGTTCCGAATACAACGAGGCCCAATCGAACCATGTCCATTTGGCTAGAAGGGAAATTATAAACCCCTGCTGAATTACTTATATGACGAATGAAGGGTTCTGAAACTCTTTTTTTTATGGCCTCACATACCTCGGTAAAAATTCTAATTTGTTGGTTCGTGAAATCGGTGTTTTGAGTGTTGTCCGATTCAGCAAAATGAGAATAAACTCCAGTTAGAGATAATTCAGGTTGGGACTTGAGGATTTCTATAAATTGTTGGATTTCAGAAGGGGTGATGCCCAATCGTTTCATTCCTGTATCTACATTTAGATGAATTGGAAAGGCAACTTTTTTATTGGCAATCAGTGTTTTGACAAGATCATCTAGTACCTGCAGAGAATAAACAGAAGGTTCCAAACTAAAATCTACACATTCCTGGAAATCATCTACACCAGCACTCATAACCATAATGGGACACTTTACACCACTTTTCCTTAATGCAACCCCCTCATCTGTATAGGCAACACCTAAATAGTCGGCACCCAACCCCTCGATATATTGCCCCACTTTAACAAGCCCAGAACCGTAAGCGTTGGCTTTAACCATGACTAGACATTTGGTATGATTTTCCAATCGGCTTTTAATCAGATGAAGATTTTTCCGAATGGCCGTTAAATTGACCTCAATCTTAGTTCGATGTCTTTTCAATTTAAGCTGACCAGCAACCTTGTTCATGAAAGACTGCTTACCTCCTTTGACAAGTACAACGGCATTATTCAAAGAAAAATTAATGTCGTTAATGGATTCAATGAAATAAAAAGCATCTGGCTGATACCTATTAATAATCTGGATAGTTCCCGATTCATCCATATCACCTGATTTGGGCAATAACACTATTTTCCTTTTCCCTTTTGCAACAGATAATTGATACTGTAATGAGGTTTCAAGAGATTCCAAATCTAAACCATAGGTGTCATTTATGATGAATGAATTATCAA
>CAJWCX010000258.1 GCA_913031405.1 uncultured Flavobacteriales bacterium
ATACCAATAATACCACCCGAGCAAACATATATACCGGCCTTACGAGCATTTTCAATCGTATCTAATCTTTGGTCATATTCACGAGTAGATATAACATCTTTATAAAATTCTTTTGAGCTATCCAAATTATGATTGTACGCAAACAATCCAGCATCTTTTAATCTTTTGGCTTGATTTTCATTCATCATTCCAAGGGTACAACAAACCTCCATATCTAAATCATTGACTCCTTGGACCATTTCAACAACTTTATCAAAGTCACTGTTATCTTGGACCTCTCTCCATGCTGCTCCCATACACAATCGTGAAGAACCATTCAATTTAGCATTCTTGGCCTGACGTAAAACTTCGTTCACATTCATTAGGCCCTCTGCATCAACGTCTGTATGATATCTTGAGGCTTGTGGACAATAACCACAATCCTCTGGACAACCTCCAGTTTTTATACTCAGTAAAGAAGACATTTGAACTTCTCGTGGATTGTGAAATTGTCTATGAATTGTTGCAGCTTCAAATACCAATTCTAAAAGTGGTTTTTTATACAACTTAAGCAACGCCTCTTTGGTGGAATATTCTGGATTAAATTTCATAATACAAATATAAATAAAGTGCTCTATTACACACTAAAGAAAAGGAAAAGTAATAAAAGAGAAATATACGGCATTGATTACAAGCTCTTTATCCTGCTTGTAAATGAGAAAAACCAGTAACTATTGAGCCGATCCTGCCTGATCCAAGTCAAGACGAACCGTAAATCTGAGGGTATTGGCTAAAGGACTTTGTCGGCCATTCAAAGATGCTAAATAAGAAAAATCAATGGCAAACATATTGTATTTCAAACTTGCTCCTAGATTTAAGAATTGTCGGTTTCCTTTATTTGGGCTTTCATAAAAAACACCAGTTCTAACCGCAAATACATCATTGTACCACCATTCTAAACCAAAAGCTACATTGATTTCAGACAATTCTTCTCTAAATCGTGTTCCTTTGACCACTTCGTAATTTCCATCAGCATCTTGAACGTAGTCACCGTTATCATCTGTTGCTACAGCACCTGGAGCATCATAGAAAGATTGAAACATCCCGTTGATTACACCCACATTGGGATCCATACCGGCAAGCATGGTGTAGTCACCGTCAACAACATCATAAAAAGGTGGTGTAGGTACCAATAAGCGCTGTAAATCAAGAGAAAAAGTAACTTCATTATAGGAATCAAATTTGGCTAGGAAACTGTTTCCTATTTTCAAATTCATAGGTATAAAGTCTCGCTCAGAAAGCTCCGAATAAGCAACTTTATTTCCGATGTTATTAATGGTCGTTGCCAAGGTATACACACCATTTAAATTACCGATTTTCGCATCATCATTGTAGTAAGAAAATGATAAATCAGCTGCACCAACTACTCCTGCCTTGGTGTTTACTCCACCAACGGTCAAACCTCCGGTAAGGTTTGAATAAGCAAATTTTCCATTGATACCAACACTAAATCGATTGGATAATCTAAAAGCATAAGCACCAGTCAATTCAAACTCACTGGGTTTATCGTCGCGAATAACATTTCCTGAGGCATCTGTAAATGTGATCTCTCCAAGGCTGAAATAACGAAGCGCACCACCCACCGAGTGGGTTTCATTTATTTTATAATATGCGGATAAGTATGATAAGTGAATGTCATTGGTCAATTGACGCAACCACGGTGTATATGACAAACTCACTTCCGAAGTTTTCTCCGAAAAACTCAAAATCGAAGTATTCCAATAAATAGAACTTGAAGATGGACTCAATGCTGTACCTGCATCCCCCATACCTCCTGCTCTTGAATCGGGTGTAATCGCCATAAAAGGTAAAGCCGTCGTAATGGTGTTCAGTTGAAGCTGATCATCTGTCACGCCATTTCCTCCCGTTGGCTGAGCCAAAACAGTATGCCCTGAAATAACGATAAATAAAGTGAAAAGTGTATTCTTCATTTTGAATTTAAAAATTAGGTGGTAAATATACGCAAAACAAGAAGTTTTATTGCCTATTTTATTTTAAGATCACTAATTTTTCTGTTTTTTCAACTGCTGTTCCATTAATATCTTTTACAAGTATTCTGTATATATATACTCCTTTTGCCAATTGATCCCCATAAGTGTCTTTACCATTCCAAAAAATATTATTAACTCGGAACCCTTCAGAGTTAACTGTTCGATTGATGGTGTGAACAAGCTTTCCTGAAATCGTAAAAATCTGAATTTGTACATCGAGCTGATTACATGAAAAGGGATGCTCAAACATAAATTCGGTAGCCGTTGTAAATGGATTTGGATAGTTATACACATTCATGAGCTCTATATTTCCGTCATCGACAACGACAAAATCTATACTTACTTTTGAGGAGTTATTATTCACATCCCAAACCTTAAATTCAATGGAGTGTGGGCCTTTTTCAAGCTCGTCAAACTGAAAACGAATTTCTCCGGATTGATAGGAATCCAAATCAGACACATAGTAATCATTCAATATAAAAGGCTCGGAAGAATTTCCATCAAGTATTGCCGTGATATCATGTCCGATACCGTTTCCTACAGTATTAATTCCATTTTCATCAAAAATCTTAGCCACTAAAACTGGACTCATGTCAGTTTGCCCACCTGTAACAAAATTCTCATCATTCATAAACAAGCTAATATCAGGTCCTTGATCATCGGAAATCCCATTTGGATCAATACCACCTATAACAACGCTCGTGTCATAACCCCCTGCATCAATCTGATTACCATAACCATAATAGCTTAATTTTCC
The DNA here is from genome assembly GCA_913031405.1 of uncultured Flavobacteriales bacterium. Lineage (GTDB taxonomy): Bacteria > Bacteroidota > Bacteroidia > Flavobacteriales_D > Crocinitomicaceae > UBA952. Next base: position 2,788 of record CAJWCX010000258.1, read on the forward strand.
AAAGCCGTATTGCAATGAAATATCTTTGGGAACAACAAAAGAAAAATCAAATTTACCGTTAACAATGGATACCTTTCCTTTATATATCACATTCCTTTGAAGTTCATAAGAAATTTCTGGGGATTCAATATCTTGACCTAAAGTTTGTTGCATTTTGATCTTATCGAAAACAGATGGGGTCAAAACACCATTAATCTCAGACATTAAATTGCCTTCAAAGTTTTCAAGATGACCTTTTATTCTCACCTTACTTAATGCTTTAATCGTATCAATTTCAATCATAGG
>CAJWCX010000259.1 GCA_913031405.1 uncultured Flavobacteriales bacterium
ATCCTAATAGTGATAATGAAATTGACTAATATAAAAAATTACTTAAAGAAAACTCTATAAGGCCTATGGCTTTGCAAATAGGGACAATGAACTCAGATGGTTCTAATAAAAAACAAATAACAATGCGACAAATTTTGGACCTTGTTTTTTTCCTGATGGAAACAGTATAATTTTTTCTTCTAACTTACATGATAAAAAAGAAAAGATTTTGATCTATATACAATCAAAGTAGACGGGTCAGATCTTGAAAGAATTACATTTTTCGATGGATTTGATGGATTTCCGATGTTTAGTCCAAGTGGTAAATATCTTGTTTTGCATCAAATCGAAACCAAAAAAAACAGGAGATACTAACCTTTTTTTAGCAGAATGGAATTACCAATGAACAAAACTTTGATAATACTCTTATTGTTTACGCAAATTTTTTCGAAAAATATTGAAAATGATGTTGCCTATAAACGTGTGATTAAGGAGCTAGATGGTGCAGTCCCAGTCTCTTTTATTGAAGAAGCTTTTTCACATGAAAAACTAGAAATACATAAAATCATTGCAGAGCGTTTTGCGAAACCGTACGAAAAGAAACCCTGGGTGGAATACAAAAAAATATTTGTTAAAGAATCTAGAGTTGCTGCAGGCGCTAAATTTTATAACGAATACAAAAAGCTGATTGGCGATGTTTCTAGCAAATACGGTGTTGACCCTTTTATTATTGTGACAATTGCTGGTGTTGAGAGTAATTATGGTGTGCATCACTCACAATATTCTGTTTTTAATGCACTTTATTCTCAAATACATGAGATTCCTAGGCGAAGTAAGTGGGCTACAAAAGAACTATCCGAGTTTATCAAATATTGCTTCAAGGATCAGTTGGATACCCAGGAAATAGGTGGTTCTTATGCCGGTGCCTTTGGGTATGGGCAATTTATACCTTCAAGTTTTACCCGGTATTCAGTCGATTTTAATGGAAATGGAGTGAGAGAGCCGTACAGTTGGCCTGACGTGTTAGGAAGTATAGCAAACTATCTTAGAATGAATGGATACAAAAAAAACAGCGATAATTATCAAAAAGACGGTGACATTTATAAATCTGTATATGCTTATAATCATGCGCACAATTACGTTATGGCTGTGCTTGAATTAACAGAGCAAATTCGAGAAAGGTGTATAGGCTCCAGAAAATATTACCCTTCAAAAATTTCCAATTTTGATTTGGAAAGAGCGAAAATGTATAAAAGAAAAAATTGGGCTCCAGACAAAACTATTAACGTGAATGCTTGGGAAGAAGTGTCTCGACCTAACTAAAAAGTTACCTGTAACACTTTTTCCTGTCCATTTCTTTCAACAACCACTGGAACAGTCATCCCCGATTTTAGGCTGCTAAGCCTATCCATATATTCATAAATATTACTTATTGGTTTGTTATTGATTGACTTTATAACGTCTCCCTTTTTCATACCTGCCTTAGCCGCGGGACCATCACTTTTTGATATTCCATCTATTTCCAAACCTTTCTTCAAACTTGTATATGAGGGCATTATTCCCAAAGTAACACTAAATCTTCTTGGTGAACCTATTTGCTTGTTTTTTGGACCGGCTTCTTGAAAAATTGGTCTCGTAGGAGAACGTGAAAGGTCAAAGACAACATCATAGATAAAGTCAAGGATGTACTTTTCTCCCCTTAGGTTGATACGCTGCCAAGTATCTAATGGAGTGTGATAGTCATCATGTATACCAGAAAAGAAAAACAAAACAGGTATGTCTTCAATATAAAAAGATGCATGGTCACTAGGTCCGAAACCGGGTTTATCCATAATCAGTTCGAATGGTCTATTTGTTTTTAAGCTATCAAGAAGCAATTCAAATGATGGAGATGTTCCCACTCCACCTACCGTAAACGAAGAGTCAGACATCCTACCGATCATATCCATGTTTATCATTGATACAATATCTTTCATATCAACAGGAGAGTTTTCAACGAAATGTTTTGAACCCAGTAAACCTTTCTCTTCAGCATCGAAACCAACAAAGAGAAGACTTCTTTTTAATTGGTTTTTGTTAGATGAAAGCTTTTGGGCTAGTTCTAAAAGACCTGCTGTTCCGGACGCGTTATCATCCGCGCCTGGATGGACTTGAACACTATCCGGCTTTCTTGACCCAGAGCCTGGGCCACCCAAACCAATATGATCAAAATGAGCACCAATCACAATATACTCATCCCTATATTCTCTATTTCTGCTCCGTATTTCTCCAACTACATTAGCCCCCTTTTTTATAACTGGTTCAACGTTAATATTTGCATCAAATCTCAAAAGTCCTAGTTGAAAGTTTAAAGGTTTTAAGTTTTGGTTCATTTCTTTTTGGATCTTTTTTATAGACCAACCAACTCTTTCAAATATTTTATTAGCCCTGCTTTTAGATAAAATGATGGCTGGAGAATCATCGTTCTTAAAACCAGATACATATTTAAGAGGGTATAACTCTTCATCTTCAATTTGGGATACAAATATTATTCCTTTTGCCCCATTGTCTCTAGCGACAATCATCTTTTTGTGTAGTGGAGAATGTTTCGCATAAATTGAGTGTGGCTCATTTCTTTCCGGACTATGTCTCATAACAATTACCCATTTATCTTTAACATCAATATTTGCATAGTCGTCCCATTTTAATTCTTTTTCATTAACTTGAAATCCATATCCAACGAACACGGCTTCTCCAGAAAAGTTTCCATTTGATGAGAAGAATAAAGGTAAGTAGTCAGAGCCTATTATCATGGTGTCTTTGTTTATCACAAGATAGTTCCCAGCACCAATTTGAATATCTGTTTGTATATTGAAAGGTTGGGTGTATAAATCACCTAAACCTGGCTTCAACCCATAAGATTTAAAGTTTTTTACTAAATAAGCAATTGCGTCTTTACTGCCTCTTGTTCCAGGAAGCCTACCTTCTCTATTTTCGTGAGATAGATAACGAATGTGATTCATAATTTCGTCTTCGGTAATGTCCGAAGCGGAAGAATTATTTTTAGTGACAGTTAATATAATTCCGATTAGAATTATACTTATAACTGCATAA
>CAJWCX010000260.1 GCA_913031405.1 uncultured Flavobacteriales bacterium
ATGCAGACAACGCAAAAAGCATATTGGGTAGTGGATGCGGGAAACACAAACATTAAAATTTGCCGTGTCGAAAATGATCAAATCTTTCAAATAGAGGTCTTTTCTAATATTGAAAAAGGTCTTTCTAGATTGAAAAATCAGGATGTTATTCTTGTTTCAGTGATTAAGGAGTCTATACATGATTTACTTATCGAGCATTGCCGTTCTGTTTTTTTGATTGATCATAATCATAATTTGCCTTTTTCTTCTTCTTACAAAAGCATGGAAACTATAGGTTTAGATCGCTTGTGTAATGTAGCTGGTATGTTAAAGTATGCTAAAAACAAATCGAGTCTTTGCATTGATATTGGAACCTGTGTGAAATTTGATTTTCTTGCTCATGGTATTGATTATAAGGGGGGTGCTATATCTCCAGGAATACGTTTGAGATACAAGTCATTAAATGATTATACCCATAAACTACCCTTGTTGACCGAGCTTGAATCTTTAGATATAATCGGTACAGATACAAAAAAATCGATTATTTCAGGAGTTCTGAATGGCTTGAAGGCTGAAATAATAGGTGTAATTGATCGTTATGAGTATGAATTGGGACCGATCCAAGTTTATCTTACTGGTGGAGATGCAAGATATTTTGATATCCCTCAAAAAAATAACATCTTTGCAGTCAAAAATTTGACACTTGAAGGAGCTGTTGAAATATATAAAATAAATGCGCTATAGTTTAGCTTTCCTATTTGCTTCGTTTGTGTTCATCTTTAACGCTCAATTGTCTACAACTCACCCGTTGTCGTCATATGGTATAGGTGAGTACAATACAGGTTCAAACGCAATTTCAACGGCTTTGGGTGGGGTCAATTCTTCTATGATTGATTCGAATATGGTCAATTATTTTAACCCATCGTCTTATTCCAGATTGAGTAAAGGAAATACCCTTTTAACAATGGGTATTGAATCAATGTTTTCGTCTTATTCACAGGGTGACGTTTCCGAATTCAGGTTGGGGGCCACTATAACCCATGTTGCATTGGCCATGAAAATCAACAAAATTATGGGGATGTCGTTTGGTTTAAAGCCCTATTCAAAAATGGGCTATGAGTTCAGTCAAAATGTTTTTACTGGTGTCGATTCGATTCGATACACTTACAGAGGAACCGGAAATATGCAGGATGCTTACTTGGGTTATGCTATTTCTCTAATAAATACACGATCTACGCATTTTTCCTTTGGTTTTAATGCTTCTTATCTATTTGGTTTTGTAGGTAATGAAAGAAAAAGTGAGTTACTTACGGGAAACACCGATCAGGGAGGGCTTTCCATTGACAACATTAGGCTTTCGTCTTTTCACTATGAACTTGGTGCCCACTTAGAGCAAAAGATTGGTTTGAGGCAAAATATACTTATTGGTTTTAACATTGATCCAACGCAGCGATTCAATGGCTCATTAGAAAATGAACTGTATACTTCATCAAATATCAATACACCGTCGATTTACGATACTTTAGCATATACTCAAACAAGTGGAAACGTCGAGGTACTTCAATCATATGAAATAGGTTTAAAGTACCAATTCTTTTTTAGAGATGTAAAACGTAAGTCGAATACAAGAAGGCCCAATATTAACTTGTTTGCGTCTTACAAAAAATGGAATGGGATCAATTCAAATTTTGAAAGTACAGCAAATTGGCAGTTAGGACAAGCTGATAAGTGGTCTATCGGATTGAGTTATTCTCCAGAAACAAAGCTTTTTGAAAATGTGGCTACTTTAAAGCTTTTTGAGAAGTTGACCTACAGATTTGGGGCTTATAGATTACAAACTCCTTTTTCATCAAACGGGTCTAATTTTGTGGATCGTGGCACGACATTTGGATTTGGTATACCTATACTGGCTCAAATGTCGCTATCTTCGTTGAATTTCGCCTTTGTATTGGGCCAAAGATCTGCGGAGAATACGAACAGTTTAAAAGAAAATTATTTGGGATTTAAATTTGGAATGGTTTTTTCACCATCCGCTTTTGAAAAATGGTTTAGAAAAAGAAAGTTAGATTAGAAATATCAATTATGAAAAATTTAGTAGTATTATTTAGCATCACATTAATAAGTATGACCTCTATCGGTCAGGATTCTATTCAGAAAGAGTGTAACCGAATGTTATATTTTGTAAAACAAGAGTTACAATTAGAAAATTATGCAAATGCGACCATGTATTATCTCAAAGGTGAGAAAATCTGTGGCGATTATGACAGCAAAAGATACGGCAATGTAGCACAAGTCATTATGAATACTATCGCGATGGAACAAGACCCTACTCGTCAGCAGCTTTATACCGATACGTTAATTGCCCTATATGGGCGTATGGAAGAGAAAGGACTGTTTTCATCTGATCTTCATACAAAGCGTGCAACTAATATGGTTTCTTCGACCTCTCCAGATGCCAAAAGAATTGATGCTGAATATATTCTGGGTTTTGAGAACAACAATTTGTTTGCGGATGCGGATGTGGTTTATTATTATTTCAATTTGTATAATTTATTCAGCTCAACTTCAGGAGATGAAAAGGCTGTTTACAAAAAGAGATTAATCAAGGACTATTTTAAATTGTCAAAGAAGGTTGACGATGATTCAATGGATCCTTCGACAGGAGAAAATTTGAATTATTACTTTGATTTTGTTGTTAAGTCTTGTGAGGATATACTACCAGAGCTTAGGTCTTTTATGACCTCTTTACCAAAAGAAAAAGAAGCTAAGAAAAATTCTGTAAACAATTTCTTAAGGCTTTTAGAAAAAAAGGGTTGTACAGCTAGTGATGAATATGAGATGCTTATAGATTCTATCATTTCAATAGATAATACTGTTGATGCTGTTCTTGCTAAAGCTCAGCTTTTGCGAATCAAAAAGAGATATGAAGAATCTATTTCAGTATATCGAGATGCGATTGAGATGGAAGAAACAGATTCACTTAAGAATGATATTTTAATGAAAGTTCTGGACATTCAATACAGTGATATGAGAAGGTACAATACTGCATACAATACTGCATTTACTGTAAAGGGAAGTAATATGTCTCCC
>CAJWCX010000261.1 GCA_913031405.1 uncultured Flavobacteriales bacterium
AGGTATGTACACGCCCTTGAGATTCAGTCTCGGGAACTCTTTGAACACGGTGAGCACCAGATTCAAATTTTAGCGTCCCATAAATCCCTTCGCCCTCCACACTCATAGAAATTTCTTTATAGCCTTTTACTGTCCCTTCCGATGAATTTATGACATCATGCTTCCAAGACTTTTCTTTAAAATACATGGTGTACATTCTGAATATATCTTCAACAAATATACAGGCCTCATCACCCCCTGTTCCTGCCCTTAACTCTATGATCGCATTCTTATCGTCCTCGGGGTCTTTGGGAATAAGCATAAACTTGATGTCTTCTTCTAATTGGGGTCGTTTCTGTTCCAATTCATCAATTTCCATTTTAGCCATCTCACGCATTTCCTCGTCTGCTTCATTTGCGAGTAAGTCCTTGGCATTTTTCAAATTGGACAGAAGATTACTGTAATTTTTATAGGTTTGGTCCAAAACTTCAAGATCACGATACTCTTTATTAAGCTTTACATAGCGCTTCATGTCTGCAATAATATCAGGATCAGTAATCAAGTTCCCGACTTCTATAAATCGAAAATGTATAGCCTCAAGTTTTTTCAATAAATCAGACATAACAGTATTCAGGTATTGAATTACTAAAATAATTATAATATCACGAAAGGAATCTCTTGATAGAAATAAAAAAAACCTTGCCGAAAGGCAAGGCTTTGAAATATTTAAACTATCGAATTAATCAATTGAACCTTGAACTCTTTTCATAAAATTATTCAAAGCGGTTTTTTTGTTAACACCCGCTTTCATTGCCTCGTGCACCTCAAGAGCACCTGACAAATTTGAAAGAAGCTCTCCGATGACATCAATTTCCTGATCTTTAAGAGACTCAAGATCAATCAAATCTTCCAATGTCTCCAAAGTTTCTACTACATAATCTTCATCATTATTCTCTATAAAAGAGACAATGTGCTTAATTACTGGTAATCGCATTTAAGACCTGTTCTATGGTTTCTATTTTATTTCCCTGTGCCTCTTCAATTATAAGCCCATCCTTAAAACTTGCGAAAGTTGGCAAGTTGCTAACGTTAGCTAGCTTTCGTGATTCAGGATATTTTTCGGCATCTACATATACAAAAAGAATATCCTCGTGTTCACGAGCAAATCTCTTGAATTTTGGTTTAGTGATTTTACAATTCCCACACCATGTTGCGCCATATTGCACCATTACTCTTGAATGCGTTTCTATTTGCGCTTTTAAATCATCTGAGCTCGCTTCGATAAACATTTTAGTGCTTTTTGAGGTAGTCTGCAACACCATCTCGCGTGGCGTCCATTGCGTCTTTTCCTTCTTCCCAGTTTGCAGGACAAACTTCCCCATGCTTTTGGTTGTGAGCATAAGCATCAATCAAACGAAGTACCTCTTGTACGTTTCTTCCTACAGGAAAAAAATTAACTGCCTCATGGAATACAAAACCTTCTTCATCTAAAAGATAAGTTGCTCGGTAAGGTACATTATCTCCATCTCCTGGTTCTTCATCAAATAAATTGAAATCTAGAATATCAAGCTCCATTGCCAAAACTCTTGTTGAGTCTGCAATTATAGGAAATTGAACACCTTCAATTCCTCCATCATCTTTTGAAGTACTTAACCAGGCAAAATGAACCTCAGCTGTATCACAAGAAGCACCAATCAATATAGTATTTCTTTTTTCAAATTCTTTTGCGGCCTCTTGAAAGGCATGAATCTCAGTTGGGCATACAAAGGTGAAATCTTTTGGATACCAAAAGAGACATACTTTCTTTTTATTATCAACTGCTTGTTTTAATACATTAATTTGAAATGCATCTCCCATTTCATCTATTGCCTTTACAGACATGTCAGGGAAGGTTTTACCAACTAGGGCCATAATTGTTTTTTTAGATTATTAATTATAGTATTTAATGACTGCTAAAATAATACTTATACCGATTTCATCCGCAAAGGTGGTATAATATTTAGCACAATTTACCTCTAACAAATGATTAAATAATTTTGTTTTCTATTAAATTTAACAAGAAACTACACTTATTTCTTAGATGCTTTTTTTACAAATTCATCATAGCTCAACATCTTTTCCTTCATAGGGACATTATTCTGGAAGTAATCAGATAGTTTCTTTTCTGTTATTCGATCGTAAATCCCATTCACTTGTTCTTTATCCTTCAATAAACGCATTGCCGTTTCGCTCAGCTCCTTATCGTCAGGAGCAGGCATCCCGTATTGGGCATAATTGGAAACCAATAAAGATTTGGTAAAATCCATCACTTCTTCGTTCGTGATTTGAATATCATTATCCTTAAATAATTTGCCCTGTATCAGTTGCCATTTCATTGATTTTAAATAACCATCAAATTCTTTATCCAAAGTTTCGTCATCAATGGGTTTTTCATTTGAAATTTTAATCCACTTCTTAAGGAAGCTTTCAGGCATATTTATTTTCGTTTTATCCAGTAGATACTCGTATATATTTTGAGTAAATAAACGATCTGAATCCTGCTTGAACATATTCGCTAAATCATCGGCAACCTTCTTATTTAAGTCTTCCTCTGATTTTACCTCGCCCGAGGGGAATAACTTGCTATAAAGCTCCTCATTTAGCTCAGCCATCTCCATTCGTTTGATTTCATTAATCGTAAACTTAAATTGTTTTGACAATCCCTTCAATTCTTCCTCGTCCTTCAAGCCTAACATGGAAACCATATCTTTAGCATCTTTCGATACACTTTTAGGATCTAGAACAATAGCATCATCAACCTTTTTCCCTAGCAAAGATTTAATGGCTTTTTTATCTTTTAAAAACTCCATTGAAATCGTCGAGTTGTGTTCTACTCCCCCGTCTTTTGGTTCCTTGTTGGAATCTAATTCTCTAAATAGACCGAACACCATATCTGTTTCACCAATTTCTTCGGTAGATTCTAGTTTTCCATATCGTCTTCGGAGATCATTAATCTGTTTTTCTATGAGCTTATCATCAACTTTTACCATGAAATAGTCCATACTTTTTCTAGATGATAAGGGAATATCAAACTT
>CAJWCX010000262.1 GCA_913031405.1 uncultured Flavobacteriales bacterium
AAAAGCTTACAGGATCCTATGAAAACATAGAAATAGATAGGATTGAGGATTTAATGCTTTTTTTTGAATCTGAAATAAGTCACTATGATGGATTAAATGTCACCCTCCCTTATAAAGAGAAAATCATCCCGCTACTTGATGAAATGGATGAATTGGCAAAAAAAATTGGAGCAGTAAATACCATAAAAGTGGTTGGTTCAAAAACGATTGGATTCAATACGGATGCTTTTGGTTTTCATCAGAGCATTAAACCATTTCTAACCAATAAACACGAAAGAGCATTGATTTTAGGTACAGGAGGAGCATCAAAAGCAATTGAATACTCCTTAAAAAAAATTGGGCTTGATGTTCTATTTATTTCAAGAGAAAAAAGCAATGAAGAATTTGTTTTTACTTATGAAGAAATCAATACACACATGTTGAATGCTTGCAAGTTAATCGTTAATTGTACCCCAGTAGGAATGGCTCCTAATATTGAACAAACGGTCAATTTTCCTTACCAACATTTAACGAAAGAACATTTGGTGATTGATTTAATATATAATCCATCAAAAACGAAATTTCTAGAGAAATCAGAGAATAGTGGAGCGATAATCCTAAACGGATATAGCATGCTTCGTGAACAAGCCGTTCAAAGCTGGAAAATATGGACTACATAAATTAAATATGTAGAGGTCTATTTTCAGTAGCAGCTAGGGCCGCCTCTTTAATAGCTTCGGTATATGTTGGATGGGGATGGCAGATACGCGCTAGATCCTCAGCAGATGCCCGATACTCCATCGCGGTGACAGCCTCCATAATTAAATCTGCAGCTCTTGGTGCAATCATATGAACACCTAGAATTTCATCGGTGGTTTTATCTGCCAATATTTTAATCATTCCACTGATATCCATGCTGGCTCTTGCTCTACCTAATGCTCGTATTGGAAACACCCCAGATTTATACTCCATGTTGGACTCCTTGAGTTCTTGTTCTGTTTTGCCTACCGCCGCAACTTCAGGCCAAGTATATACGACTCCGGGAATGAGATTGTGATTGATGTGCGGTTTTTGTCCGGCGATAAACTCTGCGACATAAACCCCTTCTTCTTCCGCTTTATGGGCAAGCATTGCTCCTTTTACAACATCTCCAATCGCAAAAATATGAGCAGTATTGGTTTGCATGTGATTGTTGATTTCTATTTGTCCTTTTTCATTGACTTTAATACCCGCCTTATTCAGATTCAATCCTTCTGTATATGGTTTCCTGCCCACTGCGACTAAGCAATAGTCAGCTTGCATCTCAACCTCTTCACCTTTTTTGTTAAGGGCCTTTAAAGAGATGTTTTTGCCGTTGCTTTTCACCTCTTTAACGCGATGCTCAAGGTGGAATTTAAAACCTTCTTTTTTAAGAATTTTTGTAAACTCTTTACCGATCGTTTCATCCATTGTGGGTAGAATTCTTTTTGCGAATTCGACAACTTCAATTTGGCTTCCAAGTCGTTTATACACCGACCCAAGTTCTAGACCGATGACCCCACCACCTATAACAATCATTTTTTTTGGAATTTCTTTTAAATTCAATGCTTCTGTTGAGGTGATGATTCTTTTTTTATCGGGTTCCATTCCAGGGAAGAAATTGGGTTTTGAGCCTGTGGCTATAATGAAGTTTTTACCCTTATGTTCTGTCGTCTTATCATCTGATGAGGTCACTTTTATGGTATTTTTATCTACAAAAGAACCTAGGCCATGAAGTACATCGATTTTGTTTTTATCCATTAAGAACTTAACCCCATCGCAGGTTTGGCTAATTACTTCATTTTTTCTTTTCATCATTTGATCTAAATTTACTTTTAGATCTTTCAAGTCAATACCATGCTTGTCAAAAGAATGTTGTGCATTGTGATAGTGCTCTGAAGAATCTAAAAGTGCTTTTGATGGAATACAACCAACATTTAAGCAGGTTCCTCCTAATGTATTGTATTTCTCAACCAATGCGGTTTTCATGCCTAATTGAGCACACCTTATTGCTGCTACATATCCTCCAGGACCCGATCCGATTACAATTACGTCGTACATAATGATGATTTTTTGACAAAGTTAATAAACCTATAAACAAATCATTGGCTAGTACCCGGCAATTTCACAAATCCCCCCTTTTTCCTTTTCTTTGTGAAATCAACTTAATGGTTGACAACCCTTCAGGGAATGAATACACAGAATCTTTTACTTTTTGGTGTCGGTTGGCTTGGAAAGGCCTTGGTTCAATCATTGTATTCATATGATGTTAAAATAACTATAGCAACTACCCATAAAGAAAAGTGGCATCAATTTGATGACGACGTGTCGATTATTGAAGTTTCTATGGCTTCGAAAGGGGTGAGCTTCATAAATACGAATATCGATATCAATGCATTTGATCAGGTTGTTGTTATGCTTCCTCCTTCTGGATTTGATAATTATTCGCAAGTGGTTTATGGAATATGCTCGAAACTTCAATCTGACAAACAACTCATTTTTACCAGTTCAACGGGGGTATATAAAAATATCGATGCGGTAGTGGATGAAAATGCTTTAATCGACGAATCAAATCCTGTTTTTAAAGCTGAAGAGGTCATTAGAAACTGTTTTCAAGGGCGTTACTCTATTTTGAGACTTGCAGGTTTGTTGGGAGGTTCAAGACACCCGGTTAAATACTTTTTGAATAAAGAAAGTATTTCCGATGGAATGGCACCTGTGAACTTGATACATAGAGAAGATGTTATACGAGCAATAAAAGTGTTGTTGTTTTCCAACTCGTCTAATTCAACCTATAATATTTGTTATCCAGACCATCCTACTAAAAAAGACTATTATGGTGATTTTGCTCATAGACTTTATGGAAAGTCTTTGAATTTCAATGCTGACGGTAAAGGTAAGGTCGTGGACGGCTCGAAATTTGTAAAGAAGTATGAATATGAATATCTAAATCCAATACGGGATGTTTTTATTAATAAATAATACGCAACAGTAGGGTGTTTAAATACGTCTAACTAATACAAAAATGAAACAAATTGTCTTTTTCTTTTATTT
>CAJWCX010000263.1 GCA_913031405.1 uncultured Flavobacteriales bacterium
ACCAGCCTCAATAAATGCAGCGAGACTCGGTATTATGAGAAGCGCATTTTTCTTAGAGAATTATCAACAGAGTAAGGAATACGCACTATTTGTTTTAGAGAACTCTTCTTTAACTGAAACCATTAAATCCGAGGCCAATTATGCCCTAGGTCTTTCATGTTATTATCTTGGTTCTTATGAAGAAGCGATGACTCCTCTGGAATGGTTGGTGACTAATATGACTACTTTTATGGGGTCTGAAGCGCAGTTTACATTGGCACAAATTCATTTCAATCAAGAAAACCTGTCTGATGCCAAAGGTGAAATCAATCAGCTTTTAAAAATGAAGCCCAGTTATGATTTTTGGATTGCAAAAGGTCTCATCTTAAAATCAAGAATTTTGATTAAAGAAGGAGATTTGTTTCAATCCGAGCAAAATCTAAAAGCAGTTATTGAGCACTATCCAAATACTGATGATGGAATATTAGAGGAAGCGAATACCTTATGGGATGACATCATTCTAATGAAGAATCCCCCCGTAGAGGAACCGCAAGATGATAATGAAACAAAAATTGAAATCAATGAAGATTAAGCAAAGCGCATTACTATTACTTTGGTTTCTTGTGAGCACTGTGATGTGCCGCGCTCAAGCCCCTGATGTTACCATCGATGGAAGGGGAAGTCGTTTAGTAGAGCCCTCTTTTAGGCTTACCGAATCCCCTGAAATAATTGATTCTGTTAAACCTTCGGAAGTTCCTTCATATCCGTTATTGGTATTTCAACAACCGACAAATATTACTTTAGAACAGATTAAAGCAGCCGAAATTGAAACGAGTGACAAATTGAAACAATTGTATCCTTTTTACACGAAAATTGGAATGGGTTCGGGAATAATGCCATTAGGACAGTTGGTCTATAATTCGACAAGATCGAAAGGTTATCATTATGGGTTGACAGTAGATCATTTGAGTTCGTTTGGATCGGTAAAGAATCGTGATGGTGTTGAATATGCTCCATCTAATTATGATCGCACAATGGCTTCTTTGTATGGTAAAATAGTTGACAATAGATATACGATTCGGGGACAAATTGATTATTACAACAATGGGTTTAATTATTATGGTGTTCCAATTGATACCATTACTAAAAGCGATATCAATCAAAGGATTCAAAGTATAGGTGGCGTATTCAATTACACTTCAGATTTTGGAAGTATGGAGGTTATAAATTATTCGGTGGACCTTTCTTATAAATATTTGTTTTCAAAGCCGCACAATTCTGAAGACTCCTTAGCCGACTGGAAGACACAGGAACACACGTTTAATTTTAGTACAAAGGGTTGGTACAATTACAAGAGCGAAACTTTTTATGGTGTTATTGGTGCCCGTCATAATAATTATCAGTTTGGAGAGGAAGACCAATTCATATCGCTATCAGATCTTGGTAGATACCGAAGTAATACGATTATTGATTTCAAACCAGGTGTTTTAACTCACTTAATGGACGATAAATTTAAAGTTGATGTTGGTTTTGCCCTAGCGTTAGATATTGCTGATGAAAATAAATTTTACATTTATCCGCAAGCTGAGATCAAATATTCATTATTCAATGATATTTTCATTCCTTTTGCAGGAATTGGAGGTGGCTTGACCCAAAATACATTTGATCGGGTTTACAATGAGAACCAGTATATTAATCCTTCTGTTCCTTTGGCGAATGAAAACAACCCCTATGACATTTATGGTGGAATTAAGGGGACTTTAAGTAAGAAAATGGGCTTTAATGTGAATGCCAGCTTCAAAAAAATAACCAATAAGGCATTTTATAAGACAGACACCCTTAGGGTTTATCAAAATACATTCGACGTGTTTTATGACAGTTTGAATCATACGAGAATTGAAGCATCCATGTTTTATCAGCTCAATGAAAAGCTAAAAATAGATGGAATTGCTAGGTTCAACAGTTACGAGCTAAAAAATCACGCTTATGCTCCAAACCTGCCCATACTTGAATTTCAATTGAGAGGGGCGTATAACCTATTTGATAAATTCTTAATCAATATGGATGGAAGAATTGAAACGGGAAGAAAGGCACTGGTTGATTACCCTGGAGAGGAGGTTATAGAGGAAGACGGTCAATATTATTTAAACCTAGGTGCTATTGTTGATTTCAACTTGGGAATCGAGTACCGATACAATAAAAGAGTTACAGCATTTTTACAATTCAATAATATGTTTTCTCAGAGATACTATGAATGGTATAATTACCCTGTCCAACCCATTCAGGTAATGGGTGGTATTTCTTTTCGATTTTAGGATGAAATCCAAAGCTTTAGTATTAAAACAAAAAGGAAAATCAAATCACGCTTTTGAATTACAGGACATCGATTTACCTGCCTTAAAGCAGGATGAGGTCATGATCGAAAGTGAGTCCTTTGGACTCAATTATGCTGATGTTATGGCCAGAAATGGCCAGTATAAAGATGCTCCGCCGATGCCCTGTGTTATCGGATATGAGGCTGTGGGAGTTATTGTGGAGGTTGGCAGTCAGGTGGATCAAAAAATGATAGGTCAGAGGGTTCTTGCCTTTTGCAGATTCGGTGGCTATGGTCGCCACATTATTACCAAGTCTGAGGCCACACATGTTATAGATCAACTTCCAAGTCAAGAGGTTTTGGCACTTTGTACACAAGGGGTAACGGCATATTATATGGCACATGTTTTGTCTCCTATAAACGAGGGTGATAAGGTTCTAGTGCACGCCGCAGCAGGAGGGGTAGGAAGCATTTTAATTCAGCTCGCCAAACAGAGAGGAGCATGTGTTATAGCCAAGGTAGGAACACGAGAAAAAGAGGATCTTGTTAGGCAACTGGGAGCTGATCATGTGATCAATTATCGAGATAAAGATTATGAACAAGAAGTAAGAGTTTTCCTCAACGGGGGAAGTATCGACATTTCTTTTAATCCTGTAGGAGGTGTGACCTTTAAAAAGGATATGAAGCTAATTGGCCCAGGAGGAAGGCTTTTTATTTTTGGTGGAGCAGCAATTTCTGGTAGA
>CAJWCX010000264.1 GCA_913031405.1 uncultured Flavobacteriales bacterium
GCGTTTTGAAGAAAAGTATGGGAGAATTGTGATGGATCATCTCTCTCCTGAAGCAACTTCACTAGAAGGATTGTACTCATACTATGTCCCCGATTTATCTTATGATGCATATATATATGACGGTGACTATTGGAACTTGAAGGAAGACGTCATTGCAGTGAATTCTCAACAAGAATCAGCAAAAGACTTTATACAATTAAATCCAAGAACCGGCAAATTAGAACGCAAAAAGATTAAAAACGGATGGATCAACCCAAGTAACTCAATCAATAAAGGTGAAATTGAGCATGTAGCTCGCATGCCTGAATCTCCTGAAACGGCAGTTCCGTTAATCAATCAGCCCAAAGACAAAAAACCCAAAAAGAAAAAAAGAAAGTCAAAAAAAGATCCATATGGACTATCTGTAACTACAGGGAAGCACAAAATAAAAAAACGAAAAAACAGATAATGCAACTTGGACTTATAAACAGGCTTAAAATTGACAGATTTACTTCTCCTGGTGCTTTTTTAAAAGACCCAATGGGTAACGAGGTTCTATTACCTAAAAAATATCTACTTGAAGAATTCGAACTGGAACAAGAAATTGATGTTTTTGTATTTAAAGATAGTGAACAAAGAATTGTATCTACTACCGAAACACCTTATCTTTTTTTAGGTGAATTCAAATACCTTAAAGTAACTCAAATCACACCAATTGGCGCTTTTGTAGATTGGGGCTTAGATAAAAACCTACTCGTTCCATACAGTGAACAATTGATAGAACTTGAAGAAGATGAAAAATTCTTAATCGGATTGAAATACGATGATAAAACAGACCGATTATACGGAAGTATGAAAATTAAAAGTTTCCTAGAACCATGCAGAGAAGAACTCAAAGGACAGAAAGTGAATCTTTTAATCTGTGAATACAATGATTTAGGCATTAATGTGATCGTTAATAATAAATATGAAGGGCTCATTTTCGATAATAATATTATTATTAAAATTAATCATGGAGACGAAATAGAGGGGTACGTCGAAACGGTTCGAGAAGACGGCAAGCTAGACATTCGGCTGGAGCCCATCACAGCAAAAAAATACGATATCGCTATAGATAAAATCATGAAGTGCTTGAATGAAGAAGGAAAGCTCTTTTTAACTGATAAATCGCCACCCGAAAAAATCAATGAAGAACTTGGAATGAGTAAAAAAACATTTAAACAATCTATTGGGAAACTCTACAAATGGAGAAAAATTAATCTCCGAAAAGATTGCATAGAACTGATTAAAAAAACTTGAGCTATTTAGGATTGTAAGAGCGAACAGCATTATTGACAGCATCTTCCAAACTCAAACTCATTTTCTTGCGTTTCTGTCTCGCATACAACTGCATCTGATCCGTATAATGTGGACTATTGATGTTTCTTGAATTCCCGTATGGCAATACGGTTTCAATTTCAACCCCATTGTCGTCATACTGAATAATCATGATATAGGATTCACCATGAACGGGCTTAGCAGTACCTTTTTTATATGGTGAAGATGTCATTGCCGCGATCATATCAGTTAGTCCTGGAACTGCAAGCTCCTTTCCTACTCGACTATGTCTTTGATAATCTCTAAGTTCAATATCCAATTTGCCAAAGTATTTCCGTAAGTGTTTTTGTGTTTTTTTCAAGACCTTAGAAACAAGAACCTGCTGATCTAATTCTTTACTTTTTAGATCCAAATAATTCGAGTAATAAATAGCCCATTGAGCAGCACCAACGCTCAAAGTGTCTGCCCTCCTGTTCCAATTTTGAATCAATCCAATGAGCTCTTCATACTTTGGATATTGAGATGGTTCTAATTCAAACACAACAGCCGCGCCAGAAGGCGTCCATAATTCATCTGGATATTGAATGTCATACTTGATCCGATAAAAATCATCCATGTCCCATTTGTCCTTTACTCCAATCAGCTTTTCAAATCGAGCACTTCGATTGTTGAAGTCCTCCATATAATCCAATTGATGAACTTCGAAATCATCTGGATTCAAGTTATCCAATGGATGAGCACAATTGTAAGGCGAATTATTGGTGTTAAATAAATAACCATGAGAAGGATTCAAAAGTTTTGGCAAGTCTTCAAAAGACAGGAAGCCCTTTGATAAAACGGCACTTGTATCACCATACATGATATCATTCTTTCGAAGCCCCCCTTTCGGTCGATACGGAACTTTACCTAGACTCATATAAAAAATAGAGTCTTCACGATCTGCATACATTATGTTGAACCTTGGAATAGACATCATTTTTAATGCAGATTCAAATTCAGTCCAGTTCGATGCCTTATTCATTTGATACCACTCATCGATAGAAGAAATATTTTCAAAAGCATTAGAATGAAATGAAAAATACCCCTTTTTATTTTTCAATACAGGACCAAATTCACTCCAAATCAATTTCTTCTTGACACCTATTTTTAGTCCGATCTTTGTTTTTAACCTCAATTTGATTGTACTTATTTCAAACTTCCTCCATTCACCGTCTAACCAATATTCATTCTTGTCTTTAGGATTGACCTTTAGCTCATAAACATCAACTAAATCAGGATAATTATAAGTATGCGTCCAACCCAAATACTCATTAGTACCAATCATAGGAAATGGAGCCCCCGGAAAAAGTCCTCCCAACATATTCCAACCTTCGTCAGAAATAACATGTGCCTCATACCATGAAAACGGACCTTCTAAAGGCTGGTGTGTATTTACATTTAGAACTGTCTTTCCATGTTCCATAACTTCCCGACTGAATGCAAAGGCATTAGAACCAATTGTTTTTTGTTCCATTGCTTCATTCGACTCATCCACTGTCTCGATTGTATTTCCCATGACCTCTCCAAGAATATTTCCTGTATCCGAAAAAAAATGAATAACCAAATTGTAGCCGGTTAAATAGTCCATTACGGAAAATGGGAAGCTATTCTTAACCAACACTTTTTCGGGATGGGCCTGAGCATAAGCATTTATACCTTCTACATATCCCTCAATCACCTGTAAAATCTCTGGA
>CAJWCX010000265.1 GCA_913031405.1 uncultured Flavobacteriales bacterium
ACATTGTCTACTCCATGCACATTATGGACCGAGAAGAAGAATATAATGAATCTAGAATTCAGATTCTTTTTGAAGTAGCAGAGGCTTACTACAACAATTATCCTGGAAGTGAACCTGCTAAAAATTTTCAAAATCAAGCGTTGTTCTTAAGAAAATATATGGAGAATAATGCGTTTTATGATGTTCCTGATATCATACTGTATCAACCTGATGGTAGCGAAATTAAACTTAGTGATTTAAGAGGTAAAACTGTTTTGGTTGACTTTTGGGCATCTTGGTGTGGTCCTTGTAGAAAAGAAAACCCCAACGTGGTCAAATTATATAAAAAATATCGCAAAAGGAACTTTACTGTATTCTCGGTATCGCTCGATGAGGACGCAACAAATTGGAAACAAGCAATCAAGAGCGATCAACTTATCTGGCCGTATCATGGCAGTGAGCTTAAGGGCTGGAACTCGTCATTTGTAAGCCAATTCAATATCCAAAGTATTCCATTCACAGTTCTTGTTGACCCTCAAGGTAAAATTATAGGTGTCAACTTAAGGGGTGAGGATCTTGAAAACAGACTGCACGAACTTTTTAAATTTTAACAATGAAACTCATCAACTTATTATTATTTGTCTCCTTATGTGGCAACTTTTTATCTCAAAAAGCGGAACTATTTGTATCAGGGGCTATTTTCAATTCACCATCTGATACTTTATTTATAATACAATCATTTGAAAACAACAAGCAACAAAATTACGATACGATTTTAATGGATGAAAGGGGGAATTTTAATGCGTCTATAATCCTACCAAAACAAGATTATTATGTACTCAAAGCCGGTGATGCAAAAATTCATTTGGTCATCCGAGAAAAAAATGAGATAAAAATATATGGAGACGGTCGGAAACTCAATGAATTTTGCAACATCATAGGCTCTGAAGAATCGAGTGCCATGAATTCTTTTGATCAAGAGATTAAAAAATGGCAAACTAAAAATGATTCAGCACTTCTTGCAATAAAAGAGGATCAAAATAAAAAAGATGAAATCAATGCCTATATGGGACGCGAATATTATAAGTTCAAGAACCAGCTCAGATCCTTTGTTGGTGTAAATCAAAATTCCGCTGCATTAATTATGGCATTGGGATACATCAATATAGAAGAAGAGTTAGATTCCTATGCTTCATTAATGAATCAGATATACAAATCTTTTCCACAAAGCTATACGGTTCAGCAATATAAAAAGAACTTTGATGCTCACCTGGAAATGATTGAAGCTCAAAAACCTCTTGGAATTGGAAAAGAAGCTCCTGATTTTGAAGAGCTCAGCGTAAATCGAAAGAAAAAAATTAGATTATCGGATCTAAGAGGTCAAGTGGTATTAATTGACTTTTGGGCATCCTGGTGCGGACCATGTAGGAGAGAAAATCCAAATGTTGTAAACACCTACAATAAATATAAAGACGACGGCTTCACGATTATGAGCGTCTCATTGGACAAAGATCTTGAAAAATGGAAAGCAGCTATTAAAGCAGATAATCTGAGCTGGCCAAATCATGTAAGTGACTTAGGAGGCTGGCAAAGCAAAGTCTCAAGACAATATGGAGTGGGAAGCGTCCCATTTACCGTATTGATCGATCAGGAAGGAAAAATCATTAAAACAAATCTTAGAGGTTCAGCTCTAGAAGAGGAATTAAAAATACTATTTGGTCATTGAAACACATCATCTTAAATAACAATAAAAAAGCATATTTCGCTTCTGACTTTCACCTTGGGGCGCCAAACAAAACCGAAAGCAGAAATAGAGAAGATCAAATCATTGGATGGCTTGACCACATAAAAAAAGATGCTCAAGTTATTTTTTTGGTTGGAGACATTTTTGATTTCTGGTATGAATATAGAAAGGTGATCCCTAAGGGTTTTATAAGGATTCAAGGTAAAATTGCAGAACTTGTTGATCAAGGTATTGAAGTCTATTTTTTTCTAGGAAATCATGACATGTGGATGAAAAACTATTTTATCGAAGAAATTGGAGTTCAAATGGTTGAAAATGAGATAAAGATAAAAATCAACGATCATTCATTTTTTATCGCACATGGAGATGGTCTTGGACCTGGAGACGTAGGGTATAAGTTCATTAAAAAAGTATTCAGAAATCGGGTCTGTCAATTTTTATTTGCGCTTGTACATCCATCATTAGGAATTTCTATAGCCAATTATTTTTCGAAAAGTAGCAGATCTTATAATGGAAAATCAGATGAGAAATATCTGACAAAAGAAAACGAATGGCTCTACCTTTTTTGTAAGGATTACCTTAATATTGAGCATATGGATTACTTTATCTTTGGTCATCGCCATTTGCCCATGGAAATAGGATTGAAAAAAGGAGCTAAATACCTCAATCTTGGGGAATGGATTAATTTCCGTACATACGTAACATATGATGGTGAAACGGCATATCTTTCGGAATGGAAAGAGGGAACTTCGCTTCCGTTTAAAGGAATAGTAGACCTATGATTTTTGAGCTGAAAGACATCCAATCAATGGTCGAATTCGCTAAAAAAAATCTTGATTTTTTTACGCAATGCA
Source organism: uncultured Flavobacteriales bacterium (assembly GCA_913031405.1). Classification (GTDB taxonomy): domain Bacteria; phylum Bacteroidota; class Bacteroidia; order Flavobacteriales_D; family Crocinitomicaceae; genus UBA952. The sequence goes on from CAJWCX010000265.1 coordinate 2,578, forward strand.
AATGCTTTGCCTTTGACGGAGAAATGGGAACTGGAAAAACCACCATAATACAAGAGATTATTAGGAATATGGGCATCTATGATCTACAGGGCTCACCTACTTATTCGATAGTCAATGAATACCAGACAGGTCGGGGGCTGAACGTTTATCATTTAGATTGCTATCGATTGAAGAATGATGCTGAGGCCTTTGAACTCGGAATGGAAGAATTATTGAGCAAAAAAAACCCTATCTTTATAGAGTGGCCAGAAAAAATCAAACGTTTTTTACCTATTGACACAATCTGGGTAAAACTATATATTAATGAGAACCATATTAGAACTATTGAAATAGCTGATGAATACAGATCCTGAACTCTTAAAAAAACTCATTCAACAAGGAAATTTATTACCTCAAGAGGAAATGCTCGAAGTGGCCCGCAAAAAAGGCAATCTTTTTATTGGTATTCCAAA
>CAJWCX010000266.1 GCA_913031405.1 uncultured Flavobacteriales bacterium
TTCATATCTTGTTTACCTCTTCTTGTATTACATTCTTGCTTATCGAAAAAAAGTTATTCTCATCAACATACAAAATAGCTTTCCCGATCTCAATGAAAATGCCCGAAAACAAATTGTAAAATCATTCTACAAACATTTCGCTGATATATTGATTGAAGGTATAAAGAACTTAAGCATCTCTAAAAAAAATCTAGAAAACAGAGTTCGTCTCAAAAATCCACAGCTGATTGAGCAGTATTACAAAAACAATCAAAGCGTAATTCTCACCTCCGGACACTACAACAACTGGGAATGGCTAATTACCATTCAGGACTGCTTATTACCACATCAAGCAGTTGGTATTGGAATGCCTTTGTCGAGGCAATCATTAGATCAAAAAATCAATAGCCGTAGATCTAGGCTTGGAATGATTGTTACAAATTCTAAAAACTACAAGAAGTGTATTGAAAAACTAAATAAAACCCCCTATGCCCTACTTATTATCGGTGACCAGTCGCCTGGAAACGAAAAAAAGAGCTATTGGACCACATTTTTAAATCAGGATACCGGTTTTGTTTTCGGAACTGAAATGATCGCAAACAATTATGGTTTACCAGTTATTTACTTTACTACAACAAAAATTAAAAGAGGTTATTATGAACTCGAATTCAAACTGATTTGTGACAATCCCAAAGCCCTGAAATATGGTGAAATCACCGAAAAATATGTAAATTTCCTCGAGAAAGATATTTTAAATGAACCCTCACATTGGATTTGGTCGCATAAAAGATGGAAAAAAAGAAAACCTAAAGACCTTGAAATTTTAAAAAATGATCATGAAACTACTTTTAATACTCGTTTTCGCAGTCACTAACCTTTTTGCTTTTGAGACATTTGCCCAATGGTACCATTACGCGGATTCAAAAACATACGCTAGAGGAATCGCCGCATTTAAGAACCAGATTTATCTCTGTTCAAATACTGGTTTGATATACGAACACGATATCAAAAAGCACACCACGACCTGCATGAATCTAACCAATCCTCTTCATGAACTTAGAGATATTGATGTGAACGGAAAAAAGATTATTGCTATGCAAAGTAGCGGTTCGAGTAAATTAGTTTATGTTATTAATAATAAAGCAATTGTAACTCCAATAAATAGAGATAAGATCTTTTACGATGGCATGGCATTATATGCTCAAAAAGGAATGATGTTTGGAGACCCCGTCAATGGCAATATACCCGTTTATGTATCAAAATCTGGTGGTATTGAATGGAAAAAGGCACCAACCCCACTGAAAGCTTTAAAAGGAGAACATGGTTACTCTTCAAGTGGAAACAATATAGTATACACTGACAAAACATTCTTTTTCGTTACTGGAGGGCAACATTCAAGACTCATTTCAACCGGTGATATGGGAAAAACTTGGGTGTCACACACGATACCTTTTGAGCCTGGAGAAAGTTCTGGTGCCTACGCATTGTCCATGAAAAATAAAGATAATGGTGTTGTTGTTGGGGGTGATTATCAAAAACCCGACTCAAAAAAATCTAATTGTTTCATCACTAACGATGGTGGAAAAACATGGAAAACACCAACAAATCCTCCAAAGGGATATCAATCATGCGTTATTGAGCATAAGGGCATTTATTATTCTTGCGGACCTAATGGCATTGACTATTCTAAAGACAATGGAATGAATTGGACAACCCTAACAGAAGGTAAATTTTATACCATGGTAGCCCATAAAAAGAAGCTTTTTGTTTCAGCTGACCAAGGAAGGATTTCAAAATATGATACCATTAAAAATTAATCTAAGCATTTTTATTATTTAGAGGGTCTATATTAGACATTCGATTATTTTTGTAAAAAACATTAACCATGAGTGAAGTTCAAAGAATTCAATGTTTAATTATAGGATCGGGGCCAGCAGGATATACAGCTGCTATTTATGCTGCCCGAGCAGATATGAGTCCTGTTTTATACGAAGGCCTGCAACCAGGTGGACAATTAACAACCACCAATGAGGTAGAAAATTTTCCAGGATACAGAGATGGTGTTACAGGCCCTGAAATGATGATTGAATTAAAGGACCAAGCCATTCGATTTAATACAGACGTTCGTCCTGGATTTATAGACAGGGTTGATTTCTCAGGGGAAATACATAAATGCTGGGCAGATGATGGCACAGAAATTCATGCAGATACGGTGATCATTTCTACAGGCGCATCGGCAAAATATCTCGGGCTTGAAAGTGAACAAAAGTATTTAAGTCTAGGTGGAGGTGTTTCCGCATGTGCTGTTTGTGATGGTTTTTTCTACCGAGGACAGGAAACGGTCATAGTCGGCGCAGGAGATTCTGCATGCGAAGAGGCTCATTATCTTTCAAAACTTTGCACTAAAGTAACGATGCTAGTAAGAAGAGATGAATTCAGGGCGTCTAAAATTATGGCTGAACGTGTTCGAAAAACTGAAAACATTGAGATACTTTATAATACTGAAACAGAGGAAGTATTGGGCGACGGTCAATTGGTTACCGGCGTTCGAGCTGTAAATAATAAGACCAAAGAAACAATAGAAATTCCTTGTACCGGTTTTTTTGTAGCCATAGGGCATACACCTAATACAGAAATATTTAAAGAATATTTGAATCTTGATGAAACAGGATATATTGAATACGAACAAGCTGGGACAAGCTTAACTAATGTTAAAGGTGTTTTTGTAGCCGGTGATGCAGCTGACAAAACCTATCGGCAAGCTGTTACAGCAGCTGGAACAGGATGTATGGCTGCCTTAGACGCAGAAAGATACCTTGCAGCTAAGCACTAATTAGAAATCAAAATCTGGATTTTTCGAACATTTTCCAAGCTGATCAATCAACTCGTCTGGTATCGCATCATGCGACTCAAAATACTCAATGTAAGCCTCATCTGTTTTGAAATGCGCCTTAACTTTTTGCGCGTAACAATCACAGTCGTACTCTTCTTTCAAGCATTTTTCTGAAAAATCAGCCATCGTTTTGTTCATCG
>CAJWCX010000267.1 GCA_913031405.1 uncultured Flavobacteriales bacterium
CCAGTGGGAATTGTATCTGATGGAGTAAAAATGTTATCAGAGGCTGATATCCCTCTTTACGTATTTAAGGCCAATTATTCGAAACGAATCTTTGTCAAAAGGGTTGAAGAACTGCAGGAAATTCAAAAAATAAAGAATCTCAATATCATCTTAAACGGTATCGACATGAGAAGAGGGGGATATGGTTATGGCTATGGTTATGGTTACGGCTATGGTTACGGCTATGGTTACGGCTATGGTTACGGCTATGGTTATGGCTATGGCTACGGTTACGGAGGATACGGATCTAAAGGCTATGGTGACGACGGATATTATACAGATGATGAAATTGAAAGAACACGTCTCCAAAAAATCATTGACAAAATATTTTCAAAATGGTGGAAGAAAAAATGAAAATTCAGGGTCTAAAAATCATTAAAAACCCTGCATTTCAAGATGATCGTGGCTATTTTATGGAGTTCTATAACCAAAAGACCTACCAAACTATTTTGAATAAAGACAACCACTTTGTTCAAGACAACATATCCCGCTCAAAAAAAAATGTGATTAGAGGTTTGCATTTTCAGGCCCCACCCTTTGATCAAGGCAAATTAGTTCAAGTACTTCAGGGTAAAGCACTTGATGTGGTGGTTGATATACGCAGAGAATCCCCCACATTCGGTGAACATTATAAAATTGAACTTTCTAGTGAAAATAAGATTCAATTCTGGATTCCTTCGGGATTTGCACACGGATTTGTCTCTCTCGAGGACGACACCTTGTTTTCGTATAAATGTACCCAATTTTACTCGAAAGATCACGAAAGAGCATTGTTATGGAGTGACGAAACACTTAATATTGATTGGGGTACTCAAAATCCTATTGTATCTCGAAAAGATCAAGAAGCACCAGATTTTAAACATTTCAATTCTCCATTCTAAAAAATGATGAACTATATCAACATATTGATATTTGTTGTTTCAGGAATCACAATCTCATTGATATCCAATCAATTACTTTTGAAATTCTCCCAAAATCTAGGTATAAGAAATAAAAACAATGTGACCATTCGTTGGAGCAATCAATCTAAACCTTCTTTAGGAGGTATTGGTTTGTTTTTAGGATTTTTAAGTGCTTTGTTTATCTACCAAATTATTGAACCTGATTTTAACTTATTCAGTGATTTGTCTTTTTTGGGACTGTTCTTCGCCGCTTCAATGGCATTTTTTATGGGTTTAGCAGATGATGCCTATGATACCAAACCGCTATTCAAATTGTTTATTCAAATTTCATGTGGTATGTTCCTACTTTTCACCGGTACATCCATTGAGCTTTTTCATCATGAAACAATTGACGGAGTCATCACAGTAATCTGGGTCATCATTTTAATGAACTCATTAAATATGCTGGATAACATGGATGGCATTACGGCTACAACAGTACTTTTTATTCTTTTATCCTGTTTGGTTTCTGCTATTTTGATAGGAAAAGATAGCGTAGATTATTGGATCTATATTCTCATTTCAGTAATCGGAGCTATTCTTGGTTTTCTTAAGTACAATATCAACCCGTCTAAAATGTTTATGGGAGATGCTGGGAGCCAGTTTATTGGACTATTTGTGGCCTTTTTTACCATAAAGTTTTTGTGGAATATTGATGGTGTAACCCAACAAAATGCCTGGATCAGTCTCATCGTTACCCTAACGGCCTTAACTCCTGCAGCAGCGGATACCCTCACTGTAGTAATTAATCGAATTTTGGAGGGGAAATCACCCATGATGGGTGGAAAAGATCACACAACGCATCATCTTGTATATTCAGGCTACAATGACAAACAGGTATGGATTATTTTTAGTGTATTAGGACTCATTTCATTTATTCTATCCGTTGCACTGATATATTTATCGATCAATGGCACCGTTCATTTAAGTTTACTTTTTCTAGGGTATTTCATTCTCGTTTTTATTCTTCTCTACAGGAACACCATTAAATTCCCGATACCCTCAAACAAAAAATCATAGTCGGATATGAACATTTCTTTCATTCATTGGCTTCATTAAAGTCAAGGTATTCTTACCTTTAAAAAAATGAAAGAAACAATTTCTACTATTCGAATACTAGGGGCTCGAGAGCATAATCTAAAAAATGTGGATCTTGTTTTACCAAGAAATAAATTTATTGTCTTTACAGGCTTAAGTGGGAGTGGTAAATCCTCATTGGCGTTCGACACCATATATGCTGAAGGACAAAGACGCTATTTAGAAACGTTTTCATCTTATGCCCGTCAATTCGTTGGAGGCCTAGAAAGACCAGATGTCGATCAAATTAAAGGTCTCTCACCGGTCATATCTATTGAGCAAAAAACAGTATCTAAATCACCAAGGTCAACTGTTGGGACAGTTACAGAATTATATGACTTTTATCGACTATTATTTTCCAAGGTATCTAAAGGTTATTCCAAAAATACTGGAGAAGAAATGGTGAAATATTCCAGAGAACAATTGACTAAGCTGATTCAAAGTCGTTATGAGAAAAAAAAAATTGCCGTACTAAGCTCTAAAATAAGGGGTAGAAAAGGCCATTATAGGGAACTTTTCGAACAAATTCAAAAGTCAGGATACACCAAAGTAAGAATAGACGGTGAGATTCAGGATATTACGCCTGGACTTAAATTAGACCGATACAAGATTCACGATATTGAAATTGTAGTTGACCGATTTCAGGTGGATCAAGTCAATGACACACGTATTGACGAGGCGCTCAATACTTGTTTTGACATTGGAGAGGATGTGGTTATGATCATGGATTATGAAAGCGAAGAAATAAAGAGTTACAGCCGAAATCTTGTATGCCCAAGCACAGGAATCAGTTATCCTGATCCCGAACCCAACCTATTCTCCTTTAATTCTCCTTACGGTGCTTGTCCCAAATGTAATGGACTTGGAACAGTAAAGACCATTAACTTTGATAAAGTCATACCGGACAAATCAAAATCTAT
>CAJWCX010000268.1 GCA_913031405.1 uncultured Flavobacteriales bacterium
TTTAATGTGGCGGTTGAATCCTCACTGCACCTAATCCCTCTGAAGTACTTAAAATAGGGGAGAACCCACCTTTAAGAACTTATAAGTACTTAACAAGGTGACGAAATAGCGACGGGATATAATTATAAGCCCAAATAAGTGCTTTTAAGTACTTAGAAGTGGTTGTATATGCTTTCTTACCTTTTGATCTTTTAAAAAATCTATTCCCTCGCTTAGTAATCTAGGCATAGTAGAAATATCTGTAAATAATTCTTTTTTCATTACTGTGATTGATCGAAACTTACCTTCCTTATTTATCTTCATCTCATCCTCATCCCATTCGCTTTCAAATAATGCTATTAAATTTTCGAGGATCTCTTGACGTAGTTTGCCCCAGGTATTATCTTTTCGCCATTTTTCGAGGTTTTTTCCTTCAGGTTGTATAAACACTTTGACAATGCCGGATTGCCACTGAATGCCATAGCTTATGGACTTATGCTCATCGGTCATGACGAGGCTTAGGGAGGCATTTCCATGTGTATTTCCAAGGATAATATAATTATTTTCTGTATCTAGTTTCTTCCATATCTGGGCCCCTGTTTGCAATACTTGCTTGATGGTGTTTTTTTCTTTTAGTTCTTTTTCGAGCTCCTGTTTAACCTGACTCATTCGGAATCCCTCAAAGACTCCTTTCAGCTTGACCTCGGAGAGGAGCTTCTTCACATCTTCATTATTTGATATACCTTCTAATTTAATACTCTTGAATTCAAATTCATCTACAACAATCTTCAAGTCTTTTAAATAACTTGTCCATAGTGTAATAAGTGGTACTCTCGGGTCATCTGGAAGTTTTGAATTTGTGTTTTTTAGAAAACGAAGGACATCATTCGTGTAGGTACTTTTTTTGAAGGATATAATTTGTGTTTTTTCTTCAGGTGAAATTTTCAAGTCTTCCTCCTGCTCGGGAAAAAGAGAAACTACAAATCCATGTTTTGTCTTTGGATTATTTAGGGCATACTTTGTGAGTTGGCTGACCCTTCTATTTTTGTAATTTGAATAGTGTAGCCCTGTTTTAAATTTAGATTCAATTATAGCATAGACCTTCTCACCGTTTTTAATTGATAAATCCACTGAGTTTTCTTCAAGGCAAGTCTCGATTTTTTCGCTTTCAGATGTATACAAATCCTTCGCAAAATCAGTGTCAAATATTTCTGAATAGGCTTCTTTCTGAAAAACATCTAAAGTAATTTTAAGCATTCCGGTATGAAATTTCTCTCTATCCGATAATTGAATTTGGGTATAAGGATGTTCTTTTAATTTTTTAAGAGCATTTTCTAAATTTATCATCTTCTTGTCTTATTGATTCAATTGAATTCGAACAGCTTCGAGCATTTTTTTTCGTTTGCCAATGTCCATCAATTGTGAACTTTTAAATAAATCAGATTCTAACTCAAATTTTTTGGCAATTTCCATAGCATTTTCAGGAATCCAATAGGTAGTATCGTCTTTAGAAATATCAAAAGCATGAACCTCAATTCCTGATGTTACTTTTTTACAGGAAATTTTCCAAACGTTTTCTTTATTGAAGTCAGGCTGAAAAGCATCTGCGAATAGAAATACTTCAAAAACAGTGTCGTCTTTCATACTTACATTGCCAATATCTTCTCTTGCAGCATCTACCCACTGTTTCGTGTTTAGTAGTGCCTCATCAATTTGTTCGTTTATATCATCACGACTATTGAATCCAAAAAATTTAATTAATCCTTTTTGAAATATTGACCAATGTATTCTTGCCTGAAGCATAAAGGCCTCTTTATTTTTTATCGCATTGTAAAGTGTAATTATGATTAGCCATTCTACAAATTCATTGTCAGATAATAGCATTGGGGGCACACCGCCATCCTGGTTAGCTTCAGAGCTCTGTAAAATGGAATATTTGATGTTTTTGGTATCATTTTCAATTAAGTTTATGAGTAACATCAAAGATTTTGCCATTGGATGTTCAACTCCCTTGGTTTTTACTATTTGCTCGTGGAATTTATGAAAGGTTTCAGCTATTTCGTTTTTGCCGTTGCTACAGGCCAGAGCTACAGAGTAAAGAATCGAAAGCTCTTTGTGATCTAAAATTGAATCTGAAATGGCCAAAGTTTCTAAGATCTCAATTGTAGCATCTTTTTGGTCTTGAACAAACTCTTCCTGTACGAACTCAATAGCCTCATCAATCATTCTGGCGTCCTCAGAAAGCGATATGTAATTGTTGTATATTTCATTGATGCGCATAAATTCAAATTTGAAATTCGCGCTCCCAAATCCAAATAAATCTCCATGTTTTTCAGAGAGCTCGTCAAATGTCATTGATTCATCATTGGAAAACTCCCCATCGCTCAAAACCGTCCTATACATCAGAAATACTAAAATAGGGGAGTATATCCCCATATTGGCAGCTCCAAGTATATTTTTTTTACTTAAAAGAGGGTATTTTTTATCAAAACCAAACATAGTTACGTTCTGCTTTAAAATTTAAACAATCAATTATTTGGACTGGTAATAACAGTCATTCCAGCAGCTTTGAATTTCTCAATGTAAGTATCCAATGCATCGGGGAACCATTGATCAAAAAAGAACTTTAGTGTGACAAACTCTGTATATTGAATAATTTTGTCCTCACTTACAATGTTCGCCATATACCAAATAAGTTTAGAAAGTTGGTCATTATCGAGGTTATCTCTGAGGTAAATGGCTGAGTCAACCAATAATTCTCCGTATTTACCGTCACTCTGTATTTGCATAATTTGATCATCGGTAATATCCCACTCCAATCCCGCCATTTCACCAATTTCACCGAAATTCTCAAAAAAGTGTGCCATTAAATTTCTTTCCATTTGATTCACAACATTGTCTGTTACAATACAATGTCTAATCGGCACTATTATTACATTTTCAACATCCCAGTTTACTGGAAATAATGGATATTTTTTACTCTCCGTCTGCTG
>CAJWCX010000269.1 GCA_913031405.1 uncultured Flavobacteriales bacterium
AGTAGAAAGGCTATTACCTATAAATATCTTATTTACAGTCGTTTATAAATAATATCAATTGTACATCACAATCGCGTAATTGTACATTGCCATCTAGGATACACCCACCTACATTTGTATTATGAATTTTAAAACATACATCATGAAAAAACAAGTATTATTTATTATTGGTCTTTTGACTGCAAGTACGAGCTTCGCACAAATGCCAAGCACTTGGAATCAAATTGCTATTCCAACAAATGCAGATCTTCTAGATATTCACTTTCCAACAAATCAAATCGGATACATTTCTACGAGAGACGGGGAATTATTAAAAACAATAGATTATGGATTGACATGGGAAATTGTAGATTTCTCTATTTCAAATCCCAATCCTAATGCTAATGGATCTATATATGACATTGAATTCAGTGACGAAAACCATGGATACATGCTCATGAATGTAAACGGCCCATCCTTTGCCCCTGCATTTCTCTATGAAACATCAGATGGAGGAAACACCTGGGAAACTATTGAGCCGAATGGAAATATAGCTGCACTTGGTTCGATATACAGCACAGAAAACAATCAATTATTTCTTGGAGGACATGGTTGGTTTGAAAGCTCTTTGATCCTCGAGTATGCGAATGAAGAATGGACTCAAAATGTTGGCATACCCACTTCAGTATCTCCAACAGAAACCATTGTAACAGAAATGGATTTTTATAATAATCTTGGATTGGCTTCAACCCATGGTGAATACATTTTACGAAGCACAGACAATGGCCAAAGTTGGGATACTACGAATACAGGCCTTGGTCAGAATGCCGTTATTACTTCCGTTTTGATTGCCGATCCATTAACGGCCTATGCGGGTTACTACTATGATGATATCAGCTATGGGATTTTAAAGTCAGAGGACTCCGGTCTAACTTGGTTTCAGGATATGAGTTCAGCAACCTTCTTTTATCCGAAATGGACCTGTGTTGAAAATAGTGACCAGAGCCCCATTAACGGGAAAATATATGCCGGAGCAAGTATATTCGAAAATGATCCTAATGCCCCATTTAAAGGAATGATTTTCGAATCAGAGAATATGTTTGAATGGACTTATACGGAAATGGAAGAAACGATCAATGCCATTGCTTCAAAAGATGCAGATCAGATTGTTGATTGGTTCGGAAACACGGTCCTAATTAGAAATACATTTGCCATTGGTAATAACGGATTACTTGTAAACAATAGTGTATTTCCAACTGTAAACCAAGAAACCATGACATCCCAAGACATTCAGTTGTTTCCTAATCCTTGCAACGATTACTTACGTATTCAACTCAACGATGTAGAAAATTGGAACGTTCAAATTTTTGATACTCAAATGAAAAGAATTGCTCCTTATGTCACTATGAATCACAATAATTTCAAAGAGATTAACGTGACTGAACTTAGTGCGGGTATATACACTGTTGTATTGTCAAAAGGTAGTGACAGTATCACAAGACAATTTGTAAAAAACTAAACTAGAAAATGATGATTGATGGCCCTCTTCGGAGGGCTTTTTTATTCATTAAGCTTTAACGGGTCGTCAAAAGAATCCTCAGTGTCAGGGGCCGGTAATTCCTCTACTCCTTTAAGTTTGGAAAACATCATTCGTGTTCGTGTACCTACAAGGGTATCTAGCTCATTATTGGCCTCAGTAATTTTCTTTTGTGCCTTTTCCAATACACCTCCAAATTTTCCAAATTCAGTTTTCACAGCGCCTAAAATTTTCCAAACTTCACTGCTTCGTTTCTGAATGGCAAGGGTTTTAAAGCCCATTTGCAGGCTATTAAGCATGGCTGCCAGTGTGGTTGGACCAGTGACAATGATTTTGTATTCGCGTTGCAGCATCGTAATCATCTCTGGTTGTCTTGCCACTTCAGCAAACAAACCTTCTACAGGCAAGAACATGATTCCAAAATCTGTGGTATTGGGTGGATCAATGTACTTTTCCCGAATATCTTTGGCAAAATTCTTTATAGATCGCATCAGATCTTTATTTGCCTTATCCACAGCTAAAGGATCTCCAAGGTCATAAGCCGATTGAAGACGAATGAAGTCTTCTTGAGGAAACTTCGCATCAATTGGAAGGTAGACCTCTTTTCCAGAAACATCTTTTCCGGGAAGCTTGATCGCGAACTCCACATGTGCATCTGACCCTGATTTGGTTTTCACATTTTCATCATACTGTTCGGGAGCCATTATTTGCTCTAGGATATTCCCCAGCTGAATCTCACCGAGAACTCCTCTTGTTTTCACATTGGATAATACTTTTTTGAGGTCACCTACTCCACTCGCTAAATTTTGCATTTCACCCAATCCTTTTTGAACAGCTTCAAGTCTTTCACTCACGATCTTAAATGAGCGTCCAAGTCGCTCCTCAAGAGTTTTGTGAAGTTTTTCATCTACAGTCTCCCGCATTTTCTCCAAACGCTCATTAGTGGTTTCAATTAGTTTTTCTTGCTTCAAGGTCATGTCGTTGAACTTCTGCTTGTGTAATTCATTAAAGTCTTTTAGGGATTGTGCGAGTTGTTCACGGTCTTCTTTGGCATTTGATTTAAGTGCCTCCGCAATAAGTGTTAGTTTCTCCTCCAACTTTAAGGTCAAGGAATCAATCCCTTTAGACATTTCTTCTCTGTTGTCCTTTAGGGACGAGGTGAGCTCAATTCGGTTTTCTTTGAGTTCTTTCGATAATAGTTCTCGTAATTGACTCAACAAAGCGTCATTTCCTTTGGTATTGAGCTTGGTAATCAAATAGGCCGTCAGAATTAGATTTACGACCACGATAGTGATTAAGATTTCGTTCATTTGTAATTGTTTTAAAAGACATTTGCCCGCATAAATATACCCATTGTTTTAATGAGTTTTACACGCTTGTTAAGCATCTATCTAAAATAAATATTTAGTTCGTAATCTATTTATGTATCATATATTAATTACCCCTCTATC
>CAJWCX010000270.1 GCA_913031405.1 uncultured Flavobacteriales bacterium
AGATACATGACATAACCAATCAAACAGGTGTTTTGTTTCAAAAGACCAACTCACTATAACCAGCGAAAGTCTAATTCTGTTAATTTTCTGCTTTCAATAAGACTAAGATGTGGGATAGAGGTCCGACTACCTCGTTCTTAAAAAGATCGTCTTATTGGTCCAATTATAATTCAGCGCTGATTACGAAATAAACGGGATTGTTTCCCACCATTGGACTTGCATTTTTGTAGTTGGGATTGAAAATTAAAGAGGCGTTCAAAAGCAGGCTTTGTCCAAATAGCTTTAGCTCTCGGTGGCCATTAATGCCGAGGGTTGTTAGGCCGCCAGCACCATAAAAGCTCAACCATTGAGCACCAGTGATGCCACCGGCTGTAAAGGAGAGGTTTTCATTCAGTTTATAGGTAGCTTCTAAATAAACTCCGTTTGTATTGTCGTCTCGATTGCTATAGATGACATAACCCACTAGAGCTTCAATATGGTCATTTTCGTATTCTACCCTCGCTTCTACGAGATGTTGCGTGTATTGTGGTCGGTATTCGAAATAATCATTGTCTTGGTCCAAGGCGTTAAAGAAGAAATAATCATCAATAATAAAAGAGAAACTCTTGAATTCATATTTCGTATACAATTCAAGCCAAGTTCCGAATTGTGCCTTCGAACCGTTTAGTGTAGTTGTTCCAACGGCCCCAAGAGAAAAGCTCTTATACGATGCAGAAAAGTCTCCCCAAACAGAAGGTGATGCGCCATAATCTAGACCACGCCAAATATTTCTGCTGGCCAATCCGAGGTCTACACCAACCTGAAATCCCGAAGAATCTGTAGCATTTTTTTGAGCGAAAGACCCACTCGATAGGGTCATCGTAAAGAGCACTGTTATTATCTTATTCATTGTTTTTTAAATTTGGATCAGCCCACAAATCATTTGAAGCCGTCATAGTGGAATTGTTCATAATCGACGGCAAAGGTAGTGATGAAAAAGATATTGTATTGTGAATCTTTAATGGGTTTTACGCCAATAATGATTTTGAAAAAGCTACCTCCAAATATTATTGAGATAACGCATCACATTTTTACTACTGATGGCTTCAATGGCGTCAGGTGACACCTCGTCATGAATAGATTTAATAATCGCGGGGTATCGGCCAGCGTTTTCATGCTCTTTAAAATAATAAGGATCTCTTGACGGGTCAGGATGATTTCCAGTTGAGAAATAATCCGCACCAAAGCAAATGGAGTTCATTCCTCCAAGTTTGATTCCGTAATTCATATGCTCGTAGAGGATACTCGGGTCATCGTTATGGACAAATGCCCTTAAGAAATTGACTCCAATGATTCCTCCTCGTTGAATGATTGCCTTTGCAATATGGTCGGGAAGATTACGCGTATGATTGAACACCTTTCTGTAATTTGAATGACTTGCTAGAACAGGCACGTCCAAGTTGTGTTTTGAGAGATAATCCAGAATATCGTGAGCCAGGGCATCACTGGTATGTGAAAAATCCACCGCAATTTTTTTTCCACTCAAATACTGAAGTAACTTTTCCCCGTCTTCTTTTAGTCCAATAACACTATTATTCCCTCCTCCAAATCGGTTCTCTGAGTGGTGTGTCAAACCAATATATAAAATCCGCTTTGTGTTGGTGATGATTCGCTCCAATCGTTCTAAACCTTTTTTCAGTGGCTCGTCCTCTTCGCAAAATCCTGAGGCATTTTCAATCGCTGCAATCATACCTAATTTCGAAGAAGTACTAATTTGACTCAAGGTGCATGTGTCATTAACCAAGTTGCAATCATTTGGATATTTAGTAAGGAAGGATGCAAAAATCTCACTTTGTCTTAATGCCAATGCTGAGCTTCCCTTTTCGGTAGCCGTAAAAATAGCCATGACCTGAAGCTTCACATTTCCTTCAGCCAAGGCTGGAAAGGAACAACCAATTCCCTCTCGTTTGAAGGGGTCGGGATTAGGCATGTCCAACATATGTGCGAGCAGATCGCAATGTAGATCAATAACTGGGGGATTCATTTATAAATCTTGTTTTATAGAAACGAATAATTAATCTTAATATTCAAATATAATTAGAATGTATATCAATTTTTGTAAAGGAATTATTCAACGGTCACCTACCGCGATTTTCAAGCCTAGACATTGAGTAAATTAATGTTTTAACACGGGAACCGTTCCCCAAACAAATCAAATAAAAAAGTATGTTGAATATCAAGCATATTTTTTTTAATAATCTATTAATAAGGTTCTTAGCCCATAAAAAAGGGATAATTTACAAGCGTTTCAACCCCAATCATCTACCCTCCAAATACACTTTTGGTTTTGATTTATATAGTACATTTATTTATTAAAAAGCCCATTTTAAAATGTCTTCATCAGATCATATAATCAGGAAATACAAACGCAGATATAATTTACTGTGGTTGGCTGAACACTTTACATCTATAAAATCTTTAGAAAATAAACGGATGAATCTGTCGTCAAAAATTGCTTCTAAAATACTACTTAATGAAAATGAAAGGTTTTCAGATGTGCCTGCTGAAACAAACATTTCGGTAAATGAGTTTCATAAAAAATATTTTAAAAATCCCCAGCCAGTTGTTTTTAAAGGTGCAGCAAAAAAATGGCCGGCTTTTCAAAAGTGGACTCCTGATTTCTTTAAAGAAAATTATGGTGACACAAAGGTCATTTTATTTGATGCCTCAGTGAAAGCACTTGATTCTGATCAAATTAGTGAAACAAGTACTGTTGACTTTAAGCAATTTATTGAAATGATGCAATCGGGTAGTAAAGAGTACGTGAGATTTTGTCCAATTTTAGATAAAAACCCCGAATTATTGGATGATATAGATCGAGATTGGTTTGCCAGATATTCAAATTCAAAATCTAAAGGCTTGAAGCACCAGCTTTTTATTGGTGGAAAGAATACATCT
>CAJWCX010000271.1 GCA_913031405.1 uncultured Flavobacteriales bacterium
AATATTCGCTCCTCTAAATGAATAGATACTCTGAGCATCATCTCCAACTACGCAGATGTTCTCATATGCTGCAGCAAGCTTCTTTATAATAAGGTATTGGGCATAGTTGGTGTCTTGATACTCATCTACTAGAATGTACTTGAACTTATGCTGGTAATAGTGAAGTACTTCGGGAAAATCTCTCAGCAATACATTCGTGTAATAAAGTAGGTCATCAAAATCCATGGCTCCAGATTTTTGACAACGATTCATATAGCTCGTATATATTCTTCCCATTTCAGGACGCCTGGACTGCTTATCTTCGAGCATGATCTCGCTATTTTGACAATAAGCTTCTGGCGATATAAGGTTATTTTTTGCAGTTGAAATCCTACCAAAAACATGACTGGGCTTATAGGCTTTATCGTCTAAATTGAAGCCCTTGATGATATCCTTAATGACACTTTTAGAATCTTGTGTGTCGTATATGGTGAAATTGTTCGGAAAGCCTATTCGATCAGCATTGAATCGTAATATTTTAGAAAAAACAGAATGAAAGGTGCCCATCGTAATATTTTTGGCTTCCTGTCCGCCGACAATGGAGCCAATTCTTTC
The DNA here is from genome assembly GCA_913031405.1 of uncultured Flavobacteriales bacterium. Taxonomy (GTDB): domain Bacteria; phylum Bacteroidota; class Bacteroidia; order Flavobacteriales_D; family Crocinitomicaceae; genus UBA952. Next base: position 595 of record CAJWCX010000271.1, read on the forward strand.
GGTCATTTCCCGAGCAGCTTTATTGGTAAATGTCAAAGCCAAAATATTGAAAGGGTCGATATCATTTTCAATCATATGAGCTATTCTGTAGGTCAGAACTCTCGTCTTTCCTGATCCAGCTCCTGCAATGACCATAGTAGCTCCATACATGTGTTGGGCAGCTTTTCTTTGACTCTCGTTTAGTTCCTCCAAAAAATGCATGGGAATGTTTTAAACAAAAATAATTATTCATCCTTTGAATTAAAAGCTGTTTTTTAGCTTATCAATAGTTTTTTTTAACAATATTAAGATATGTGATATATCATCTGATCTGCTAATTTTGTAGTCCATGAAGCAGATTAAAATATTTCACAACAATCGCTGTTCAAAAAGTAGAAAGGCTTTGGGGATAGTGAATCAATTATCAAACAACGTTCAAGTCATCGACTACATGAATCATCCGGTATTGAAATCTGAGCTCATTCAGGTTCTCAAATATCTCAAGATGAGTCCACAGGATTTACTTCGTAAAAACGAGGCGGATTATAAGGAACATATTAAAGGAAAAGACCTGAATGATGATCAAATAATTAATTTGATGCTTGAATATCCGAAACTCATTGAAAGACCTATTGTGATTTGTGACGGGCGTGCGATAGTGGCTAGACCTCCAGAAATAGTCAATACTTTTATTATCAGTTAAAATACAGTTTGTTTGGAGGCATGTCTTTATGTTTTTTCATATCTGTGAATTAATTGTTTGGAAATATTTTTGAGAATATATCATTCGGTCATTATTTAAATTATCTTTGATTTCTTGTAATTATGAAACTAGAAAATATATTTCTCAAAGCAGACACTCCTTTTTCTCAGTCCATTTATGCTTGGTGTGAGGAGAATGCAAATGCTGTAAACCATGTGAAAGATCGCTACGAAATGAACATGGACCTTTTTGATAGTTTGCTCATCATAAGTGAGAATCAGTCTATTTCTAAAGAAAATTGGAACTTAAAATCTTTATTTGATAAAAGTCAAAAGCCTTGTTACCGAATTGATATTAATGGGACTTTAAATGTAGCCATTGCGAATTTGGAATTGTGGTTGGACTCTAACAAATCCAGAAACCTTCTCATTGTTGGAAAAGATGAGATCGTTAAAAATGAAAATTTAGAACGTTTTTTGGATAAATTAACTGTGGTTAAGCTCTAAGCTGCGCTCCTAAATCTTTTTGAAGTCTTTTTCTAATAGCTTCCATTATGGAGTCTATTTGTTTGTCTTTCAAAGTGTCGTTTTGATCTTGAAATATAAAAGATACGGCATATGATTTCTTGCCTTTTGGAAGCTTGTTTCCCTCGTAAACATCGAATAGGTTGACACTCTTTAAAAGTCTTTTTTCGGAATCGCGTGCTATCTTTTCAATCGCCGAATAGGCAATGCTTTCATCAAGAATTAATGAGAAGTCTCTTTTAACGAAAAATGTTTTTGGTAACTCTTTGTATTGAATAACTTTTTTTGCTGATTGAGATAGAACAGCGTCTATATCTAAAATCCCGGCAAATATTGCACCCTTGTATCCGATCTTATTTTTTACAGCACCAGCTATTTCGCCGTATTCAATCAATTTGGTTTTACTGAACCTTAATTGCTGTGCTATTTTGAAATAAAAGTTTTCATCACTGTCATACTCCTTTAGCTTTAAACCAAGTTTATCACAAAGCATTTTGCAAAGTTCTTTTACTTCATAGAAATCAGCTTTTTTATTTGGATATCTCCATGATTCTGGATTCTGATTTCCAGCTATTACAAAAGCCATTTGTCTCTTCTCTATAAATCCTTTTTCATTTCTTTGGTAGGTTTTTCCGAATTCAAATAGTTTGATGTTGTGCTTCTGACGGTTTTGATTGTATTTTACATTTTCACATAGCCCAATAAGAAGACTTCTCCGCATAATCTCCAATTCAGAGCTCAATGGATTTAAGATCGCTACTTTTGATAATGTTGGATTTTGTATTTTATGTTTCTCTTCAAAAAGTTCCTTGCTCAAGGAATTATTAATCACCTCATTAAATCCGTTTGAAACAAAAAGTTCAGATAAACGTCTTTGTATGCTCTCCGAATTTTCATATTCTTTATTCTGAAAAGAAATATTCCATTTTTTCGGAATTGGTACTTTGTTGAATCCATAGATCCTGAGAACTTCCTCCATGACATCCTCCTCTCGACAGACATCTCTTCTGTATGCTGGAGCAATTACCTCTAAAGTAGGGTGGTTGTTTTTTGTACAAACGAAATCAAGCTGTTCCAAAATTCTAACTATGTCATCTGTTTTTATGTTTATACCAAGCCTTTCAATAAGACGTTCG
>CAJWCX010000272.1 GCA_913031405.1 uncultured Flavobacteriales bacterium
GAGGTGTGACCTTTAAAAAGGATATGAGGCTCATTGGCCCAGGAGGAAGGCTTTTTATTTTTGGTGGAGCAGCAATTTCTGGTAGAAAATTTGGTATTCTTTCTTCTTTAAACTTCTTGCGAAAAATGGGACTTATTATTCCTGCAGGATTAATGATGTCATCAAAGAGTATACTCGGAGTCAACATGCTTAAAATAGCGGATCATCGACCTGAAGTGATGAAGGAGAGTTTAAACTGGTTTATTGAAGCCTATCAAAAAGGGGAGATCAACATTTGCGTTGGCGGTGTTTTTAATTCGGATCAAATTGCCCAAGCTCATGACCTACTCGAAGGGGGAACATCAAAAGGAAAAATAAGCGTAAGGTGGGTTTAACTTCGTTTGGAAAAGGCTCTACTTAAGAGGATTCTAATTTGTTTTCTAAAGAGGAAAGTGAGAAGAATGTATGGGATAATCATCAAAAAAAGAATACCTATATTGATATTGTTTCCGAAACTAGCTTCGTCCAATTCAGACCCTTGTTCAGATAATAATTTACACTGAGAACACCCTTGCGATAAGCTGTTGTAGCTCATAAAAAAAATAAGAGCAAGGGAAAGAAGAATTTTATATTTTAAAATCATTTTCAGATACAAAAATAAGAATTTATCAAGCAAAACAAAAACTCTTATTTTTGTGCTGATGAATACACATAAAATTCCTTTTCTGCTGATTTTTTTACTTCTTTTTTCATGTATATCGGATGAGAAAAAAGAATCTAATAATGATTACCGGGCGAAGTCAATCAGGGATGATTATCAAAAAGAGTTAGATCTATTAAATCAACGAATCAAAAAATCACCGAATGATATTAAATCAATCATAAGAAGAGGAAACCTAGAGCTCAATCATTATGAATTCGCTGATGCTTTTGCTGATGCTGCTTTGGCATATCGACTGGATAGCAATAATTTTGAGGCACGATTGTTATACGCCACAGCAATACTAAACCGGCCGGGTCGAGCTGAGAACGATAAAAGAATTGCTCAGGGGCATTTTGCTCAACTTTTGATTCAAAAACCCGAAGACCTTAAAGCCATAGTTGGTTATGCCAATACCTATGCCTTACTGCAAGATTTTGATAACGCCAGAGTATGGATCAACAAGGCCTTATCTATAGACCCCAATCACATAGATGCCTTTATTCTTAAGGGCAGTATTTATAAAGTGCTTTACAATGCATTGAAGGAAGACCCCGATTCACAATCTTTGTCTAAAGCTTATTTAGATACTGCTGTTTCAACATACTCATATATCACTCAGATTGATCCAGAATTTCATGCTGCGTACATGCACCTAGGACTTTTATTTGAGCAAAGGAGGGATTCAATTTGTCTAGATCATTATTTATCAGCCGTTCAGCTTCAGCCAGAGAACTTGCAATACAAATATGCTTTAGCATACGCACATGGTGAATTTGGTCACGAACGAGAGGCAATCAGAATTTATGAAGAAATGATTCAACAGGATGAGAATTTTTTTGAGGCCTATTGCCAAACAGCTCAAATTTTACAATTCAAATATCAGCAATTAGATAGTGCTTTGTATTATTATTCCAAAGTGGTAAAAAAAGACCCAAGTCATTTGGATGCATTTGTTAATATGGGTATAGCCTATCAAGACATGGGAGACGTCACAAATGCGTTAAAAAATTATGCAAGGGCTTTGGCTATAAAGCCAGAAGAACGAAACCCGATGACAAGTCTAATGCAATTTGAGGAGCATCAAAAGATGGCTCGTGAACGAGCAGAACAATTGAAGAATAACCTTTGAAAAAAATAGAAATCATAAGCTCTTTGCTTGGAGATGTTGCACTTCCTCTTATGGGCTTTTTATTTTGGGATTGGGGTTTTTATTTTATCGCTTTATTTTTTTTATTTGATTTGATTTTCAAAACCTTTTTTTTAAAAAAAAGACTGTCAGCTCTTGAAGAGATGAGAGGGAGAAATAAATTCTTGCTTTATTCTTTTTTGTTTTCACTCATTGAGGTTTTAATGATTCATTTTATTGTCATTGGAGCATTTCCATCTTTGAATATTGGTGATACTTTTATCGACTTCCTCTCTTATGAAGAATTGGGTATTGCTCAAGGTATTGTTCTCCTTCCATTGCTTTTTTTGAATGAGTGGATGCGGGTTAGAAATGAAAATAAAATAGCAGTCCCGCATACTATTCGAATACAAATCATGTTTAATAGCCAAAGGGTTCAAGTTTATAGGCTGATTTTGTGGCTGGCTATGGGCTTGGGTGTCTTGTTTCTTTCCATCAATGAATTGACATTGATTATTGCCTTCTTTTTGTTTTTTATTGCCCAGCCATTTCTTGTTTTTAGAAATGTCAATTGACATTTTAATTAAGGAAAAAGGACGCTAAATTTTCCCTATTTTTGTGAAGTTTCAATATACAATGGATAAAAACGATCAATTACGCAATAAAAGAGAAACGGCGAAAATAGGTGGAGGAGAAGCCCGTTTAAAAAAACAGCATAGTCAGGGAAAACTGAGTGCACGAGAAAGACTTGATGTCTTATTAGATTCTGATTCTTTTAATGAAATAGGTGGATTTGTAGAGCACCGGTCAACAGCATTTGGATTGGATAAACAAAAAGTACCAGGTGACGGTGTGGTTACAGGATACGGGACCATTCATGGGCGTCTGGTATATGTTTTTTCTCAGGACTTTACAGTTTTGGGAGGTTCTTTATCTGAGACGCATGCGGGTAAAATTTGTCGTATTATGGATTTGGCTTTAAAAAATGGAGCACCATTAATTGGGTTAAATGATTCTGGTGGAGCCAGAATACAAGAAGGAGTTGTTTCTTTAGCAGGATATGCAGATATCTTTTATCGTAATACAAGGGCATCAGGAGTGATTCCTCAATTGTCTGTCA
>CAJWCX010000273.1 GCA_913031405.1 uncultured Flavobacteriales bacterium
AGAGAACTTTTCGAAGATTTGGAAGTGTTAGATATTAACTCTAAAGGAGCTGGTATTGTAAAGTCAAATGATGGCAAGGTAATTTTTGTTCAGGGTGTGGTTCCAGGAGATAGGATAACCATAGAAACATATAAAAAAAGGAGGGGATTTTTTGAAGCTAGGTTAATTGGGATAAATCATCCATCTCCAAATAGGGTAAATCCAGTTTGTATTCACTTTGGGGTTTGTGGAGGTTGCAAATGGCAAAACTTAAATTATAAGACTCAACTTAAGTTTAAGCAAAAGGAAGTTCTTCACAACCTAAAAAATATTTCTGGAATGGTCCTTCCAAAGATTGATGAGATCAAAGCAGCTGAAAAACCCTATTTCTATAGAAATAAAATGGAATATGCCTTTTCAGATGAACGCTGGTTGACTGCAGATGAGATTAAATTAAAAAAGAAAAGTTTAGAAAAGAATGGATTAGGCTTCCATAAATCAGGTATGTGGGATAAAGTTGTGGATATTGAAAAATGTCATTTACAAGAAGATCCTGCGAACAATATTCGAAACTCAGTTAAGAAATTTGCACTGGATAATAATTTGGTATTTTTTAACCCTAGGGAAAAGTCAGGATTTTTAAGAAATTTAATGATTCGTAATTCCAATCAAGGAGAATTTATGGTTCTCATTCAATTTTACCGCGAAAATAAAGAACAGCGAGAAGCCATTCTAAATCATTTGAAAGATAAATTCCATTTGACTGCCTTACTATACTGTATCAACTCGAAAGCAAATGACACCCTTTATGATCAAGAAATTATAACCTATGATGGTAGTGAATTCATTACAGAAGTTATGGAGGGATTAAAGTTTAGAATCAATGCTAAGTCATTTTTTCAAACAAACGCAGAACAAGCCTATGAACTCTACAAAATTACACGAGAATTTGCAGGTCTAAAAGGGCAAGAATTAGTTTATGATTTGTATACAGGTACAGGGACAATCGCTTTGTTTATATCTGGTAAATGCAAAAAAGTAGTAGGTGTTGAGTCAGTTCCTGATGCAGTTGCTGTGGCAAAAGAAAACGCTAAAATTAATGGAATTAAAAATACATTTTTTGAAGTTGGTGATATGCGAAAAGTGTTTAATGTAGACTTCATCAATCGACATGGGGTAGCAGATTTGGTTATTACCGATCCCCCTAGAAATGGTATGCATCCCGATGTTATAAAGCATCTACTCGTATTGGCTCCCAAAAAAATTGTTTATATCAGTTGTAACAATGCCACACAGGCAAGAGATCTTTCTCTAATGAAAGAAAAATACAAACTTTCAAAATGCCGGGCGTTAGATATGTTTCCTCAAACACAACATATTGAAAATATTGTACTTTTGGAAAAGATTTAAAAAGATGAATCTGCGGAAATCAATTCTCCTTTGCTTTTTAGGACTTCTGTCTTGTGAAAAAGACGATATCTGTCTAGAGGGAACTCCAGGTACTCCAAGAATGATAGTATTATTTAAGGATTATAACAATCCCTCGGAGTTGAAGGCTGTAAACGAGCTCACTATCAAAGGATTAAATCAAGAATCAAACTATCAGATCTTTTCTGGAGACTCTTTAGCAGTTCCATTGAGAAATAACTTTGATATAACACAATACAAACTGGTTCTTGATACAGATACTGAAAAACAGACTGCGGATTCACTTCAAATCAATCACAAGCAGTTTGATATATACATTAATAGAGCATGTGGATACAAAAGCAATTATATCTTCGGAAAACCACCTTATTATCTACTAACACAAGGGAATGGTTGGATTAAAAGTATAGCAATGATTAAAGACACAATAACAGATGAAAAAAGTTCACATTTGGTTATTTATCACTAAACTATTCTTCCTACCGATCTTGGCTAATGCCCAAGAGATCGAAGAAAAAATAATAGTCATAGATTCTGTTAACAAAAGAGAAAAAAAACCATATACGATTCGTTTTGGTATGGATTTATCAAAACCTTTAAAAACCCAATTTAAAAATGACTATTTTGGACTGGAACTAGTTGGAGACATCCGTTTGTATAAAGAAATATACGGAGCTATTGAACTAGGAAATGAAAAAAGGACGAGCCAGTCAGAACAAATAAACTTCACAACTTCCGGAAGTTATATAAAGTTGGGATTTGATTACAATATGTATAAAAACTGGAAGGGTATGAACAATGCTATATTTCTTGGTATGCGTTTTTGTAATAGCTTTCACAAGCAAAAAGTGAATGAATATGAAATTTATCAACTTGATCATTATTGGCCGGAAGAATCTATTTCAAGTGGGCCCGAAATCAGAGAAAGAGACCAGCTTAAAGCTGGATGGATCGAAATCATTGCGGGTATGAAGGTTAGAGTTTTTAATAATTTTTATATGGGATTCAGTTTAAGATTAAACCGATTGTTAAATGATACTGTTCCTAAAAACTTTGATAATTTATACATTCCAGGTTTCAACAAGAAAACGGACGAAAATATCTGGGGAGCTGGTTTTAACTATACCCTTACTTACGCTATTCCAATAAAGATCTAACTTCCCTTGGAGGATTTTTGTTTATCCTTGAGCTTATGGATTTTTTTAGTTCCCTTATAAATAGGAAAATAGCACAAACGAGTTTCCAACTTACCATTAAAAAGTTTTATTTTTCTTGAAGGACGAAGTCCAATATGCTTTAATGCTTGAAAATTAGATGAAATAATCCAAGTATCAGTATTTGGATATGATCGCTTTAGAGTGTCACCAAATTTTTGATACAAATTATTTATGTCTCCTCCCAAACGTTCTCCATAAGGAGGGTTAGTTAGGAGGTGTAATGGTAATTCGCCCAACTTTTGAGAATTAAAAAAATTCGCTTGATTAACTTGTATAAAATCCTCAAGTGAAGCATTCTT
>CAJWCX010000274.1 GCA_913031405.1 uncultured Flavobacteriales bacterium
AACTGCTGATTGGTTTGGAGTCAATCAAGTCGTATGCTCGCCTGCCTGTGCAGATATTTATAACTCAAAGGCTTTACAAGCCTCAATGGGAAGTTTTTTACGAGTAAAAATATTCTACACTGAATTGATTCCGTTCATTGAAAATCATCAATTCAAAATTACTGGAGCTTTTTTAGACGGAAAGCCACTTAGACATGAAGTTCTAAAAACATCTAATGCTCTTATGCTTGGAAACGAAGGCCAAGGAATCTCCAAAGAATTGGTCAATTATTGTCAAAATAGAGTAAAAATAATGGGAAAGGGTCAAGCAGAATCTTTAAATGTTTCTTCAGCAGCATCCATTCTTATGCATGAATGGATAAAATAATTCATAATCATACAGCATCTTTAAAAGAAAGACCGTATTTTTGCAACTTGCCAAAAAGAAAGTTGAATGATTGATATCGATTTATACAAAGCCAAGAAACTTTACCCTTTTCAAAAACAAACCGTCACTGCAATTTTAGATGAAATTGCTGAAAACGGAGTCGATTTCAATTTGCTTTATCAATTACCCACAGGGGGTGGTAAAACTGTTATTTTCTCAGAAATCGCTAGACAATATATCGAAAGGCAAAATAAAAAAGTGTTGATTCTGACTCACCGCATCGAATTGTCTGTTCAGACCTCAAAACAACTATCTGCTATTGGTGTAACCAACAAAATCGTTAACTCTGAAGTCAAAGAGCTTCCCAACCAAAATAAATTTCAGTGCTTTATTGCCATGGTGGAAACACTTCACAACAGACTTAATGATGATGGCAATTTTATTAAAGATGTAGGACTTGTTATTGTTGATGAAGCCCATTACAATAGCTTTAGAAAGATTTTTCAATACTATGTAAAGTGTAATATTCTCGGTGTAACAGCCACCCCTTTGAGTAGTAATAAGGCACTTCCTTTAAAAGATAATTACAACAAATTATTAGTGGGCGAATCCATTTCTGGACTTATAGAAAAAGGATATCTATCTAATGCTGAGACTTTTAGCTATGATGTCAACCTTCATGGTTTAAAAATTGGAACCAATGGAGATTTCACCATCAATAGCTCTGATACTCTATACAGTAATTATTTCATGCAGGAGAAGTTGATTTTTGCCTATGAGGAAGTTTCACTTGGAAAGAAAACACTAATATTTAATGCTGGTATCGAAACCTCAAGACGCGTATACGAGTCCTTTAAAAAACTAAAATACCCCATACGGCATCTTGACTCAACCTACAGTGATAAAGACAGAAAAGAAATTTTGGCATGGTTCAAAAAAACACCCGATGCCATTTTGACCTCTGTTGGTATTCTAACAACAGGATTCGATGAACCAACTGTGAAAACCATTATCATTAATCGGGCAACACGCTCATTGACCTTGTACCATCAAATGATTGGTCGTGGATCAAGAAAGCTACCTAACAAAAGTGAGTTTCAAATCATTGACCTTGGAAATAATGTAAGACGTTTCGGACTTTGGCAAGACTTCATCAATTGGCAGGATGCTTTTAAATTTCCAGATCGTTTTCTAGAATCTAGAATTTCAGAATTAGAAGATATGGAATTTGAGGTGGAATATGAATTCCCGAGGGGTTATGAGAAATTCTTAGACACCAAAAAGCTAGAAGCCTTTAACATTAAGGAACGCTATAACCAACATATCGACAATGGTCTAAAAGGCAAATTAGCCGTGGAAGAATCTCTTGAAAATCACTTTAGTGTCATTCTGGCTGCTGCAAAAGACATTGACCATGGGTTCGAAATTTTAGGTTTTCTTCAAGATCATATTGAGTACCGTCTGAAGCACTATACAAAATGTATTTCAAAAAGTACGGATAATTACTTTAAATACCTTTTAGAGACTTATAACAGACAGCTCTCTCAAAAAATACGAACCCATATCCACGCCTCTTAAGTCTTTTTCAGAAAAATAGCTTAATTTTATTACCATGAATAAGCTCATTTTTATTTCTTTTCTTTTTGGTTTTTCACTTATCACTTTGTGTCAAAAAAGCAATTTAAAAGCCTACATTGATGTTAAAGAGTTTTACGATCTCAAGATGGGTAATTACGCTGAGGTAGAATTGCAATTTGCCATTCAATCAGCAACCTTAAAGAATATTGGAGACACAGCTCTTCAGGCCTCGGTTGCTATTTTTATGGACATTCTATCAAAAGATGAAGTGGTCACATCAGATGCATACAGATTAAATTCACCATCTTATCAAATTAAAGATAGCCTTATTGAAGATTTTTATGAGATCAAAAGATATGCACTAAGTCCTGGTTCATACCAACTAAAAATCAGAATTTCAGATCTTAATTCTGCGGATAGCACTAACGAGGTTAGTGGTGTTGAAAATTTTGAGATCAGCGCCATGAAAGACAAGATATCAATATCTGATATTCTTACTGCAGAATACGCAATCAAATCGGAAACATCAAATATCTTTCAACGTTCGGGTCTGCTCATCGTTCCATTATTTTCGAACTTTTATGCCCCACAAACCCTAAGAATTATCTCATATTGTGAATTCTACAATACACATTTGCATCAGGATTCAACATTGGGATTAATGTATCGGATCATCAACTCGAAAACGAATGAAGAATTAAAGGACTTTACCTCCATCAAAAGGTTCAAATCCGCTCCCTTCGAAGCTCGATTAAAAACTCTGGATATTGAATTTCTGCCCTCGGGTAGTTATATACTCGAGATCTCTATAGTAGACAGAAACGTGAATGTGATTGCATCAAAATCCTATGCCTTCGAGCGTGCAAATGAAATCACAACAAGCTTAACAACAGAAACAGTGATTCTGGACCCTGCATTTCAAGGATCACTTATTGATGACAGTGTTGCTTAC
>CAJWCX010000275.1 GCA_913031405.1 uncultured Flavobacteriales bacterium
TGAAAAATTAACGCTCTATTCTTAAGTCTGAATGTTTTACGAAGTCTTTTCCATTTAGCGTTTTTGCTGTTAGATAGTAGATATAGTTTCCAGGAGGAACTGGTTCGCCGCCAGGAAATGTGCCGTCCCAACTGAAATCAACCTGATTTGACTGAAAAATCACTTTGTTGGCTTGGTCTATAACCACAATTTGAAACTCTAATTTTTCACTCATTTGAATTTCAAAAAAATCATTCACCCCATCATTATTCGGCGTGAATATATTAGGCAATACAATAGCCTCCAAAACATCCATTGAATTTTGAGCTTCGTCTACTTGGTTTTGAGTGTCTGGGTTGCCTAAAAGTTTTTCTTCGTCTTTTTCCACAGGCGCATCACTCAGAACCACAGCATCAGAAACTGGCAGCGGAGGTATAACTACTGTGTTTTCTTTAACCGCCGCTTCAGAGGAAGATTCAAGAATTGAAGCAGTAGGAATCATCTTGTCTTCATCAATTTTTGGAAGATTATCAATGTCTTCATTAAACATTACCCGCCCTTCCGATGTAGGCGAATTGATTGGCTCAGTTCGGTTTAATTCTTCTGATGAACTGTTGTCTTCACTTAAAATAGACTTCACTCGGCTTTCAATCGGAGTGATTGTAACATTGCTTTCATCGAAATTCTCTGAGTCGATACCCTCTGCTTTAGGGGCCACAATCGTTTGAATTCCTTTTTTCTCAAAACCCTCATTTCCGTTTAAAATAAAATAAGCAGCAACCACGATACTCGACACCCCAGCAACAACAGCAGCAACCTTTAGCAAAAGGGAAGTGCCTGACGCAGCCGCACCTGACGTGACTGCAGTATTGGCAAGAGAACTAGAAATGTTTTTCCAAACAGTGTCCGAAGGAACAACCTCATGAGACTGAAGCTTATCTCTCAATAATTCTTGTATGTCGTCTTTTTTACGCATTTTGTTTACTTATTCTTTCTTTTAAATATGCCCTTGCCCTCAAGTATTGAGATTTTGAGGTTCCTTCCTTTATCCCCATTTTCTCTGCAATTTCTTGATGAGAATAGCCCTCAATGGCAAACATATTAAAAATCACCCTGTAACCAGGCGGCATTTTTTTTATCTCTTCTATCAGCTCATTGGCTGACATTTTTTCTAAAATGAAAGCATTCATGCTCAACTTATACTCTTCATTATCAATCGGAGTATCAAACTTTAATTTTTGATTTTTCCGAATTTGATCCAAACAAGTATTCACAATAATGCGTCTCATCCAACCCTCAAAAGACCCTTTACCCTTATACTCAGAAAGCTTAGAGAAAATCTTTACCAGTCCGTCTTGTAAAGCGTCTTCTGCCTCATCTCTACTCTTCATGTAACGCAAACAAAGAGAGAAAAACTTCGGAGAAAAAGTGTCAAATAACAATTTTTGAGCCTTTGAGTTTCCCTCAATACAGCCCAATATTAAAGCTTTTTCATCCATACTGCTTGTTCAAAAGACTTGTTATCATCAAAAATAGTTGCATCAATAATTCATTTAATTTATCTCCAAAACAGAAAATATCGGATTGTGGTCAGATAGGCGAATTGATTTTCCATCAAGACTGACTCTAGGCTCCTCTATCCAAGTTCTAATTTGTTTTCCTCTTGTTGTAGTTTTTAAAAAAACATAATCAATCCAAACAGGGTCTCCCTCAACTGGATATAAATCCTGGTCACTATAATTAGCAGTGCTCTTATAAACGGAGTCAAGGACAGGGAGTTTGATCGACAGCCTATTACTCAAGAATTCAAAAATTTTTTCATCAGGATGAATATTAAAGTCTCCTGCATAAATAATTAAGCTTGAAAATGCAGTTTTTTTTACCAAGCTTTCTATGGTTTTAAGCTGTGCCTTCTGAATCTCAATGGACTTTTCAGCCCCCCCTGTTTGGAGGTGGGTGCCAAAAATATGAACATCTTGATTGTTGACCTCGATCTTAATACTTATCACTCCCTTTTTTGCCAAGCGATCAGAAACCCTTGCCCTTGAAAAAGAGGTATTTGACTGATTTAAAATCGGTTTATTTGAAAAAATCAAAAGACCCGAAGAAACGCCCCAAAAAGAAACCGGACCTCTTTGTGTGTGGAAAGGGTATTTATCACTCAAAACCGAAATCAATTTCTGCCTTGCCTTTCGATGAAAGGCTTCTTGAAGAACTATAACATCAGCGGAAGAGGTTAAAAGATATTTCGATATTTCTGGAACGCGATTCATCTGACCATCAGGCATTATTCCCGGCCGTAAAAAAACATTCCAACTCAGCACTTTTATTCGCGGAACTTGTGTGTTTCCGCTAAATATATTTAACAGGATTAAAAACAAAAGTGAAAGAAAAAGTCTCATTCAAGCAAAGTTAAACCAATAAAACCAACTAAAAGTTGGTATTTTTGAGTTATGAATATACGGTTTGTTTTCATCTTTTTTCTTTTTTTTAGCGGTAGTTCCTTTTGGGGACAAACCCAATCATGGCGTTTGGAGTTGGCTCTCAATGATCGCTTATATCTCCCCTTTTTTCTGCATCAGACAAACAAGAACGAATACGTAGTTATTAATGGTGATGAACAGATAAAATTGAACGTCGCCAATAAGGACAAAGACACCGTCGAGCTTCAATTTGTAGAAATGGGTACTTATCTCCGTTTCAACCATGAGGACTCGATCAATATAAGAGGATATTGGAAAGACCGGAAAGGAATATTATACCCCTTAACCGGAACCAAGGGGGAGGCTTCAAGGTTCAACCCTATATTGAGTGGTGAGCCCTATTCTGTTTCTTCTTCATACCAGGTTGTTTTTGGAGAAAAAAACCGATCTTGGCCAGCTGTTGGCTTATTTGCACAGAACGAAGAATTGATTA
>CAJWCX010000276.1 GCA_913031405.1 uncultured Flavobacteriales bacterium
CAATGCGTGACCTGGATTCAATTCTTTGACATCTTCTACCTGAAGATTGAACGCCGTTTGAATAGCCGGACGTTCGGAAGCCACTACACAAACCTCATCATCTTCATACCAAAAAGCCGGGCGAACACCTGCCGGATCCCTCAAAACAAAAGCATCTCCATGACCAAGTAAGCCTGCCATGGCGTACCCTCCATCCCAATCTTCACTGGCTTTTTTCAATATTTTATCGACCTCAATATGCTCTGCAATCTGAGCATATACTTCTTGATTAGTAGCTCCTTGTTTCTTGAATTTTTGATACAAATCGTCATTTTCAACATCTAAAAAATGACCTATTTTTTCCAAAACTGTCACTGTATCGGACATTTCCTTGGGATGCTGACCAACCTTCAAGAGCACTTCAAAAAGCTCATCTACATTGGTGAGGTTAAAATTGCCCGCAACCACCAAGTTTCTCGTAATCCAGTTGTTTTGTCTCAAAAAAGGGTGGCAACTCTCCTTTGAATTTTTACCAAAAGTTCCGTAACGCAAATGACCTAAAAACAATTCACCGGTAAACCCCGCGGATTGCTTTAAATAATCTACGTCATTTATTTTCTCTGGATTTTTTTCATAGATGTCCTCAAATCTTGAATTAATTTGTTTGAAAATATCTTGAATAGGCGCCTTACTGATAGACCTTACCCTCGAGATATATCGTTCCCCTGGATTCATGTCCAGCTTAATATTGGCGACACCAGCACCATCTTGTCCACGATTGTGTTGTTTCTCCATCAATAAATGTAGCTTATTTATACCATAAAAAGCACTGCCATACTTATCTACGAAATGTTGAATGGGCTTTTTTAACCTTAATAGGGCTATACCACATTCGTGTTTGATTGGATCACTCATTTGTCTTATTCAACGATCTCGGCGAAGATAACCATTTCACAAGAAACACAAAGTAAAAAATTAGATATGTGCTCCAGGTTGGCAACAAAGGGGAAGTTTCTTGACATCTTCTTCTTTGGGTACTACATCGTCTGCTGTATATCCAATTTCAGCTACCCGCTTTCTGAGATCCCCTACCGAAATCTTCTTTGTATTGTATTTAATGCTCAAAGACATGTCCTTCATGTTCAGTTCGGCATATTTTACGCCAGGAATAAAATTCATTACACCCTCAATTCGATCTTTACACATACCGCATTGAGCAGAGGTTTGAAATACTACTGTTTGAGTTTTCTGAGCATTCACATTTCCGATGACTAAAAGAAATATGAAAGAAACGACAAGTCTTGGCATTATAAGTTTATTGTTCATACTTTTCTTTCTTTTTAATTGAAAATCGAAGACCAAGATAAATATTATATCCAATAATCGGTCCCCATATCCTCGTTGCATCAAAATTAGGGCCAAATGGGTTTTCAGGTTCAATAATGGGATTTTGTTGGGTGTAATTGGTTAAATTTTCTCCGCCAATGTAGATATCCCATTTCTTAAGCTTGTAGGTGATCTGTGCATTTAAACGGGGGAAAACCTCACTAAATTCGCGACTTGATTGTGATGTTGCAGCTAACCTGGACTTTCCGAAAACGGATAACGTAAGGTCATAGTCCCACCGTTTATTTTTAGAGGTATATGCAAGGTTTAAAAAACCCCGATGCCTGGGAATCATGACTTTAGCTTGTATACTGTCACCAAAAAGTGAACGAACATCTAAATATTTGTATGCTCCACGAATGACGAACCTTTCAAACGGTTCTATCGAAAGTTCTGCCTGAAAACTATTGGAAACCGTCTGGTCTTGAAGGTTAACAAACTTGACCTGATCGTTTTCACGATCAACCACCAATTGATTCTCAAACCATGTACGATAAAAATCAATGGTTAGAGTCGCTGGATTGTATTTCATATCAAACTCTTGATATAATGATCCACCAATATTCCACGATACCTCAGGAACAACGACATCAGGTGAAATCCATGTAAAAGAATTGGCAAGCAGGGAAATATTATCCATGATATAATTGGGTATTCTCCAGCCTTTTCCTGCAGTCATCCTAAAATCTGTACGCTCTGTTAACTTGTACTTCAAATGAGCTCTCGGGGCCAATTGTTGGCCAAAGAGCATATGGTAATCGTATCGCACCCCCAAAACTGAAGTCAGCCTCGGACCCGTATGTGTGTATTCAATAAATGCGCCGGGTACGTTTTCAATTCGATTACTTGATAGCGTATCTGAGGTTGCTTGAAAGATATCGACGTATACATAGCTCAAACCCGTTTTAATTTTATGATCGGAAGTTTGAATAATGTCGTCGTAGATCACATTGATGTATGCCCTCTTTTCTAATCCAGCAAAATAGCGATTGCCAAAATTCCCGTCGATCATTTCGTATTTCCATTTGGTAATGATTCCAAGAGACTGAGTTGGATGTTTTCCAAAAAATCCAGTTTTAGCAAAAGCATCGAAATGATTACTGTTGATCTGAACACCAAATTTTGTGGGATCTGTAATTCCAGAACCCCAGCCAAACCCATTCGCATCATCCATATAATCCAATTGCCCCCCCAATTTGGTATCTAAATGAAGGTTCACACCAAGTTTAGCCTCCATCTTTTCTCCCTCAAAATCTAGTCGCCCAAAAAAAGCACTGTAAGAACCTAATGGAATATCCATAAAATCATCTGAATTTTCATCCATCTGGCGCAACTGTGAACTTAAATAACCAAAGAGTCCCGCAGACCACTTTTCATTCAGCTCAAATCCTGACCTGATATTTATTTCAGAACGACCCATTCGGTTTTGATAGGCATTGAAATAAAATCGATCCATTGTTTCTGGTTTTTCTATTTCTAAATTGATTAGACCAGCCATACTTTCATAACCAT
>CAJWCX010000277.1 GCA_913031405.1 uncultured Flavobacteriales bacterium
ACGCAAAGGTTTCCTATGACATAGTTGCCGGGATTCCATTGGATCCAACTGCAACAACTGCCACAAAAATAACAACCACATCCCCTCAGGGAATAGCCTTGAATCCGAATAACGCAGATGACTTAATTATGTTCGCTGGTTTTTCTGGAAGTAACAAAAGAACAGCAAACGCTACAAGTTCTTCTCCTACATTCTCAAACTTAGGAACGATTTCAACGCCACAGGTGGCTTCCTACGATGGAATTATTGATCGTAATGATCCGAACATTATTGTTGTGGGAACCTCAAGTGGAGTTTTTGTAACGGAAGATGGCGGTAATGATTGGACCAATGCATCTACAGGTTTTGAAGGTACACCAATCACAATGGTTCGTCAATCTTGGAGAACATTTGATGAGGGTAACGGAAGGCCAGGTGAAATTTATGTAGGAACCTATGGAAGGGGTATTTGGGCCTCGGAGAGCTATTTGAATCTAGAAGAGCAAGTTAATCAACCAGATCCAGTAAATGATATTTTGCTTTATCCCAATCCGGCGAACTCAGTATGTAATGTAGTGTATGACTTGACTCAATCAGGTGACGTGAACATCGCTGTTTATAATCTAGCAGGTGTGCTTATGCAACAAAAATTATATAATAATCAGTCTACGGGAGGTAAAAAAGTGAGTATTGACATCAATGACTTACCTCGTGGTACCTACATTGTTCAATTGACTTCCGGTGGTCAAAAGCTTTCGAAGAAGTTATTAAAGCTTTAATTAAAAGGCGACTTACGTCGCCTTTTTTCTTTAAATTCGGATCCTTTGGTTGGTTTCAAACCTCTTCATTCTTGCCAGTTTTGTTTAAATGAATTGGATCAATTTTTCATTGATGAAAGGGTTCCATTAGTTTATAATGAAGAAAATCATCCCTCTCCGATATACTTAAAAAGGAATGATCTGATTTTTTCTGAAGGTAAATTTCCAAAAGGAATTTATCGGGTTCATTCTGGTTTTGTTAAAGTTTACAAGCATGGTGATGATGGTAAAGAACAAATCATTCAAATTTGCAAACCAGGAGACGTAGTTGGATTTAGGTCAGTACTTAGTGAAAAGCCATACAATCTCAATGCTGCGGCATTGGAAGAAAATACAGTGGTTTGCTTTGTTTCAAAGAATGATTTCAATGTTTATCGAGAAACACATCTGAAACTGCAGAATCGATTGATTCAAGAGCTGTCCTCTGAACTTCAGGAGTCTGCAGAGTTCATTACCAATATGACACAAAAATCTGTAAAACAGAGGACAGCTATAGCCTTACTTTTCATGCATGACATATATGAAGATAAGCCCATCAATATTTCTCGTGAAGATCTAGCGAATATGGTAGGTACAGCGACTGAAACTTTGATTAGGTTGATTAAAGAATTTAAACAAGATTCAATTATTCAAGTAAAGGGTAGAAAAATGGTGATCATTGATATGGGTGCTCTTCGAAAGGAAGCATCACTCTAGTCCTAAACACACAGTTTTAGGAAATTTTCAATAATCATACTGCCTTGGTTTCCCGATACTTCTGGATGAAATTGTATACCATATATTTTTTTTTCCTCATGCTCCATGGCTTCGTGAAAGCAATTGTCGGAGGAGGCCAGTAATTTGAATTGATTGGGAACTGAGATGAACTCACAGTGGTCTTCTTGCATTTCAATAACTCTTGGAAGTCTTGAGAATATTGGAGAAGATTCGAATACTTCTATTTCTTGTATTTCCCGGTCCTCCTTCATTTTTTTCGCAATCGATCCAAATTGTATTCCAATCAATTGATGTCCAAAGCAAATCCCCAATATAGGAATGTCTGTTGTTTTAATCCATTGGCTTGATTCAATATAGGAATCCATATTTTCTTCTGTAATAAGAATAGGTGCCCCTGAAATAATGATTCCGTTTACATCTTTGGCCTCTTCAAATATAAAGTCGAAAAAAGGAATGGTCCTACATTCAATATACTCGTCAACCATTTCATGGATGAATTTTGTTTTTGAACTGCCACAATCTATTATATAAATCATAAATTTAGTATTCCTCCTCCTTGTCTAATCAGTTGAATATGATTGTCATCGAGACAATTGACGACCGTTGATGGTTCAATTTTCCCTTGACCTCCGTCAATAATAATGGATACTTCTTGCTCATATTTTTCAAAAATTGCATAAGGGTTCACAAAATATTCCAATATCGGTTCATCATCATCATGCAGCGAACATGTAGCAACAGGATTTCCTAGCTCTTCTACAATGTTCTGAATAATAGAATTTTCAGTAATACGGACGCCGATTTCTTTTTTATTGGTATCAAACATTTTAGGTACAATCTGATCAGCTTTTAAAATAAAGGTGAAAGGTCCTGGCAGGTGATGTTTTAAAATTTTAAAATTGGAACGACTCATCTGCTTTGTATATTCAGAAACCTGTGAAAGATCTTTACAGATGATTGAAATTTTCATTTGATGAAGCTTTTCTCCTTTAAATTTTGACAGTTTTTGAAGTGCTTTCTTATGATGAAGATCACACCCAACAGCATAAACTGAATCTGTCGGAAATATAACTATTCCACCTTTCTTCATTACATTGACTGTTTCTTTAATTAAACGTTTATCAATGTGGTATGGACTGATTTCGAAAAACATATTTAATAAATTATGCATGAGATGGCTTGATGATCACTTAGTTTTTCATTTTGAACTTTGAACTGAGCTGAATTCAAGGATTTTGTGTGAAAAATATAATCGATTCTTCCAGCTGGAAGAAACCCATTATAAGTGCTTCCAAACCCACTTGAAGTATTACGAAATGAATCAACTAAGAAACGATTAAATATTTCATAAGTATA
>CAJWCX010000278.1 GCA_913031405.1 uncultured Flavobacteriales bacterium
CGGCATTAAAAAAACATTTCATTCCTATTGCTGAAAAAATGCTTGCCAACGAGGAAGCCATTGTCAATCAACTTAATGATGCCCAAGGAACAGCAATGAATATTGGTGGGTATTACGCGCCTGATGAGACTCTTGCCGAGAGAGCTATGAGGCCTAGTTCCATATTGAATGATATCATCAATGATATTTAATGACTAAACATTTTCGACCTCTAGTTGGTTAATGTCTTGCACTTATTTTCATTACATTTGAATTCATGTTGAAAACCCGGGATGTCCAAATCAATTACTTGAATATTGGACTCATGTTTATGAGTGCAATCCTGGCCTTTTTCATGCCTTTTGAGACGTTTCTTTTTGCCTATGCCTTTCTTGGGCCCCTTCATTATTTAACAGAGATCAGTTGGCTACACGATCGACAGTATTTTGCTAAAGGGAAATATGATTTTACTTTTCTATTAATTATTGGTGTGGTTCTCTCAGTTGCGGCCTTTGCTAATGACTTCGAGTTTCTCAATTTTAATCTTTACCCACCTTTAGTAGACGCTAAGATAGATTTTGTAAAATGGTATTACAGTATGAGCATCGCAGATATTTCGATCATGCTTGCTTTATTCAGCGCTGTACTTTTTGTTCTGTTTAAAGATATCAAATTAAAACTTGGTGCCATTTTAGTGATGTACATCATTGTATACTTCTCCTTTAACCTCGATATGGACCTACTGGGCATCTTTATTTTGATGGCGATTGTAAGTGCTTTTTTATATGTTTTTGTTAAAAACCTATATTTAAAAATTGTTTGTATTGCTTTGCTTTATGCAGGAATTTACTACAGTTATAGTCCAGATTGGTTTGGATTGGACACTGATTTTTTGAGCCAGGAGGAAATTTTGGAAGCCGAATCTGATAAAAATAAATTCAAGAACAGTTCAGTTGTATTTGCACTAACCTCTTTGGTTCCTACCCTGATTCATGTTTATTTATTTACTGGGCTTTTTATGCTTTTTGGCGCATTGAAATCCCGTAGCAAAACAGGATTAATATCCATCGTTTTTTTTATTCTTATACCTATTATTTTGGTTTTCTCTCTACCCGTTAAAAAGGAAGGGAATTATCTCTCCAGTTATGGGACAGAAGCTTATTATGCAGAAGGAACGGGGTTTTTTAATACTAACGTCAGCATTATGAGGCAGTTTGAACTTTCTCCAAACATGACCAACAAAGACTACATTGATCAGTTTGTTAAAGACTCTTCAGAAAAGCAACAGTATTATATGCTTTGGAAAGACTCATTAGATAATGATTTTATCATCCAAAATGAAGGTCACCCGTATTATGGAAAACCAATTCCTCTAGCAGATACAAAAGAAGGTAGTCAGAAAGACAATTGGTGGTCTATTGTTTTCTTTTCTGAAATTGGCATTATGCTCATGCGCTTTATTGCATTCGCCTATCTATACCATTACCTGAATTGGTTTAGTAAAACGGAGGTGATTCGCTGGCACAAAGTGCCTAAAATGAGATTTGTAGCTGTGATTGCCCTATGGTTGGTTGCATGTGGCTTATATGCATACGACTATGCCGTTGGATTGAGCTTTTTGTTCTTTCTAAGCTTTACACATGTCTTACTGGAATTCCCTTTAAACGTTACATCCATAATTGGAATTGGTAAAGAAACTCGATCCATCATAAAAAATGGATTTGCCAAAAAAGAATAAAATTAAACCTTGTTGAGAAATCAATACTCTGCATAACTTAAACTTGGCTACAATTTTTGTGCATGCCAAAGAAAAATCGATTACTGAAGTTCAAAAAAGACGGTGGCTGAATGATCTTTAAATTTATCCTGATCCAAAAATGATAAAGCTACAAAAAACATAGGGGGGAATCATGACATTGACCATAGCCGTCATCGTTTAATGTATTTATCATTGTAGGCTAGTATTAAGGTTTACTGTTTTGAATTGGGGAATCTGGACTCAAGCTCTTTGAGCTTTTTATCTACCTCCGCACCGACATATTGAGTTACGCGTCTTTGACCATTTACAACTTCGGTAAGCCTCATCTTTTTTTGGCCGTTAGCCTCTTTCACTTCCACCATTAAGTTCTTGTTCTTTCCCCCAAAAATTCTACGGTAGGAGCTTTTTTCATTGATGTCTTTATTTTCATGAGTTACGGATTGTGATTTATATACCTCTGTTTCATTTTTCATTAAAGACGCAGGTTTTTCAATCTCCTTTACAGGTTTAAATTTTTGGCTTTCATTCGTTTTTTGAGCAGATGAAAAGAAGGTGAGTGCAGAAAAAGCAATAGATAAATAGAATATAGATTTCATGTTATAAGAATTTAATTGACCTCTAAGGTATAGATAAAATCAAAAACGAAAGAAAGACTATTGTTAAATAAGCATTTGGACTATTTCTTTTTTAATCCATTGAGAATGGATCTCAGTTCAAACCCAAGAAGGAGAATTACAGAATTGAGCCAGATGTAAAGCATTAAAACCAATAAAGCACCGATAGAACCGTAAAGCTCATTATAACTCGAAAAAGTGTTGACATAAATACCAAAAAGCAATGTGCTAATCACAAACATTGCGGATGTTATATAAATCGCTGGTGAAAAGAACTTTTCGTTTCTTCCTCCTGGTGTTCCGAAATAAAAAAGAACCGCCGGAATAATAACAGACATGACCAATAATAAAATATATTCTGCAACCATAGGCCAATTCGAATGCTCATTGATAAGTCCTTCATCACTGAGATTCTTAATAATCGTAATTTCGAAAAAGACATATAGCATAACTGCAGAAATCAATAAAAACGAAATAAAAATTCCAATAAAAACAGAATACAAGTATTGTTTCAA
>CAJWCX010000279.1 GCA_913031405.1 uncultured Flavobacteriales bacterium
CTGATAAAACATCAACCAATCTATTAGGAGGTATTGGAAACCTGTTTTCAACCCATCCTCCTATTAATGATCGTATTGCTGTATTAGAGCAGTTTTAATACTAGATTGAATTATAATCTTTTGGAAATGAACAAAACACTAGTCGTTTTTTACGTTCTCTTTATATCACACCTGCTCATAGGGCAACAATCAGAGCGCATAGCCTTCTATAATGTAGAAAACCTATTCGACACCATTGACGGTCCAAATAACGACGAAGAATTTTTACCAGGCGGCAAGAAACAAT
This sequence comes from uncultured Flavobacteriales bacterium, assembly GCA_913031405.1. Lineage (GTDB taxonomy): Bacteria > Bacteroidota > Bacteroidia > Flavobacteriales_D > Crocinitomicaceae > UBA952. Next base: position 287 of record CAJWCX010000279.1, read on the forward strand.
GGAACCTAGATAAATACAAAGAAAAAATCATCCATATCAACAAAGTCATTTGTGAGCTTAATACACCAATGATTATTGGTCTTTGTGAAATTGAAAACAAAGGTGTTTTAGATGACATTATTAAAGAAGTAAAGACACTAAAAAACTACCAAACGGTTCATCATGAAAGCCCCGACGCAAGAGGTATTGATGCCTCTTTGATTTACGACTCAAAAAAGCTAAAGGTCTTGGATCACGGATTCATCCGATTCGTTCTTCCTGAGCAAAGTGCTCCAGCTACGAGGGATATTGTTTGGGCTCAATTCAAATATAAAAAAGAGAGCTTTTATGTGATGGTCAATCATTGGCCGAGCCGAAGAGGCGGTGCAGAAAAAAGCGAACCCAAACGCCTAAAAGCAGCTCAAAACGCTCGTAGATTTATTGACTCACTGCTTCAGATTGACATCAATACAAAAATCGTTTTTATGGGTGATTTAAACGATTATCCTACAAACGCCTCTGTACAATCCATTATGGAAAAATTGGATCCAAAAATCACAAGTACATCCAATCGATTTGGTGGCACACATTGCTATAAGGGTGAATGGAATATTTTGGACCATATTTGTATTTCGAAAGGATGGAATAACGGGAAACTCAAAACAAGTCCCGAAAAAGGTATTATTCTTACACTTGACTATTTACTATCCACCTATAAGGGAAGTATCGTTCCTTTCCGAACGTATGGTGGTTCTAAATATCTCGGGGGTTATTCGGATCATCTTCCGGTCTTTATCGACCTAGAAATCCACGAAAAAACGACTAGACCTTAAGATTCCAGCCAAATTCATCAGCAACACGTCCTGTTTTGATATCCGCTAGAAAAGTCTTAATACGCTTGGATAATATTCTATCTTCAACTGGAGGAAGAACATACTCTTCACCTTCATGACCGATCATAGCTATTGGCACAATTGTAGCTGCAGTTCCTGCTCCAAAGGCATCTTGTAGAGTTCCGTTTTTAGCAGCTTCAATAATCTCCTTTACAGTGATCATTCGCTCCTCTACTTGAATACCCCACTTTTTAGCTACTTCAATAACTGAACGTTTGGTAATACCTCTTAGAATCGTATCATGGTCTTCGTCGGGAGTAATCAATATGTCATTCATTAGAAACATGATGTTCATGGTTCCTGATTCCTCAATGTAAGTATTGGTTCGTGCGTCTGTCCATATCAACTGGTGAAAGCCTTCCTTCTTTCCAAGCATTCCTGGATACAAAGATGCAGCATAATTCCCTGCAGCTTTTGCCCTTCCGACACCTCCATTGGCTGCACGGGTATAGCTGGTTTCAATTTTGACATTTAAAGGTTCAGAATAATACTGACCAACCGGAGAGGTAATGATCATAAACTTATAAGTCTCAGAAGGTCTAATTCCAATTAATTCATCTGTTGCAAACATAAAAGGCCTAATATATAATGAATGTCCTCTACGCTTGGTGACCCATTCTTCATCTAGTGAGATCAGTTGACGAATAGCTTCAACAAAAAGCTCTTCATCAACAGGGGGCATGCACATTCGGGTAGCTGAATCCGCAAAGCGTTTAGCATTCATTTCTGGTCGAAAAACAAGTATTTCATCATTCGTTGTTCGATAGGCTTTCATTCCCTCAAAAATAGATTGACCATAATGAATAGCTGACATCGCAGGATGCATGGAGATATTTTCGAAGGGAACAATCTCTCCCTGAGACCATTCTCCGTCTTTATATTCCATTAAGAACATGTGATCAGAAAAATCCTTGCCAAAATGTAGATGGTCCCAATCAAAATAACTTAACTTTGAATGAGTGGTCTTAGTTATTGGAAAAGAATATGTTTGAGTAGACATTAAATTCAATTTTAAGGCACGCAAAGATAGTGTTTATACCTCGATTTTCAAGGATAAAACGGAACAAATTTTGTACCAAATCGCCATTTCTTTAGCTATCAATGGATACAACAAATGAGATTTTAAAAAAGTTTTGGGGCTTTGAAAACTTCAGGCCTAGACAAGAGAGCATTGTAAAAGATATTGTTTCAGGCAAAGATGTATTAGCCCTTCTCCCTACCGGGGGTGGAAAATCATTATGCTTTCAATTGTCCGGTATAATGCGTGGCGGGCTTACTCTTGTCATCTCCCCTCTTATTTCACTCATGCAGGATCAGGTTAAAAAGCTTCAAGAAAAAGGACTAAAAACAGCCTGTATCTACAGTGGAATGAGCTATAGAGAAATCGATAACACACTCGATAATGTCCGCTTTGGAGATTACCAGTTTTTGTATGTATCCCCTGAGCGTCTACAAACCAAAATTTTTATTGAGCGTTTTAAGCGAATGAAGATCGGACTTATTGTGGTGGACGAAGCACATTGCATTTCACAGTGGGGACATGATTTTAGACCTGCTTACACCAAGATTCATGAGCTTCGTCAATTCCATCCCGACATCCCTATTGCCGCATTCACTGCCACAGCGACTGAAGAAACCAAGCTCGATATTGTCAAGGAGCTTAAGCTTAAAAAATATGAAATCCACGAGACTTCTTTTGAGCGAAAAAA
>CAJWCX010000280.1 GCA_913031405.1 uncultured Flavobacteriales bacterium
AAAAGTATTTAAACGAACAAAAAGTTCACAGGTATGTTTTAGTTTGTATTAGATTGATATGCAACACAAAGGCAAAATATTGGAGAGAGCAGTTCGACAAAGTGGAATGCCACTGACAAAATTGTCGAAAAAGATGGAAAAAAGCCGTCGTTGGATATACAATGCTTTCGAAAATGAAAACCTATCTATTGAGTATATTCTTGAAATCGGTAACATTATTCACTACGACTTCTCGAATGATATGGTAGACCTCAAAAAATACAAAGAGGCTGCAGATCACTTTGGAACTGCTTCAAATTCCAGCCAAACCGATTATTGGAAGAATAAATACTTAAATTTACTCGAAAAATACAACCAACTTCTTGAAAGAAAGTTGAATTAAAAGACATTTAAAAGCACTCGTGTGATATTGGTAACCGGTTCTTCAGGCTTAGTTGGGAGTCACTTACTTTATGATCTCATATTAAAGAAAGAACGGGTTCTTGCCATGTACCGTTCAGAAAAACGAAAAGCAAGGGTTGAACAGCTTTTTAATCACTACAATCAAACACTTCATCAAAGTGTTGATTACAATGACATCAAATGGGTGCAATCAGATATTTTAGATGTTGACTCATTTGAGGAGGCCGTCAAAGGAGTTGATCGAGTTATACACTGCGCAGCACTTGTTTCCTTTCACAAGATGGATTTTTCCCGTTGCATTGCCATCAATAGAGCAGGAACAGCCAATGTGGTCAACCTGTGCTTGAAACACGGCATCAAAAAGTTATGCTACATCAGCTCAACGGCAGCTCTGGGAACGAGGGACTGCCCCGTTACAGAAAGTACTCCTTGGACCCCTGGAAAAGAGGTGAGTGGTTATTCCATCTCTAAGCACGGAGCAGAGAAAGAGGTCTTTCGTGGAATTGCCGAGGGACTCAATGCTTCCATCGTAAATCCCTGCGTTATTTTAGGACCAGGACATTGGTATAGAAGTTCTTTAACAATAATGCAAGCAGCAAGTAGAGGTATGCGTTTTTATCCGAGTGGGGCAAACGCCATTGTTGATGCTCGCGACGTATCTCGAGTTGTTTTGGAACTTTTAGCATCAAAAGAATCAGGTGAAAAATATCTTTTGATTGGAAAAAACATTCGCTTTGAGGAGCTCTTTGGAAAAATTGGAAAAGCCTTTAATAAGGCGAAACCATCGATTCGAATTAACAAACAGTTAGCCTTATTTGTTGCTTATTTTATGGAAAGTTTGTATCGTTTATTTCGAAAGAGAAGCCCCGTATCAGTCGAAAGCATACAGGCCTCATTTAAATCACTAGAGTATTCTAATGCGAAGGTGGTGAAACGATTCAATTATCAGTTTCACTCGATTGAAGATACGATTGAAAACACGATCAAAGGGAGGTTTAATGACTGATTTTTTAAAAAATAAGAGTCATAGAGATTCGCTTTTACAAGCTTTTTTGATGATTATTTACATTGTGGGTGCGGTAGGCTTTGTCCTTCCGGAATTAAAGGCCGAATTTCTTCCTCTTTCTGGAGTTATTCTTTATTTGTCAGCGCTTGTCATTTTCGTCGCAAGTAGAAATAAGATAGATTTTGTTGTTTTTATGGCGATTGCTTTCGTTGTTGGTTTTGGAGCTGAAGCCATCGGAGTCAATACAGGATATCTTTTTGGCGACTATTCCTATGGAACTAATCTTGGTCCTAAATTTTTGGGTGTTTCCCTCGTGATTGGAATCAATTGGGGTGTTTTAGCTCTGGGTTCTGCGTCTTTAGTGAAAAGGTTTGTATCCTCTTTGGGTTTAAAGATTATTTTGTCGTCATTGCTAATGCTCAGTGTGGATCTGCTTATGGAACCCGTTGCCATCAAAAGTGGTTTTTGGTCATGGGGAGGGTACAACGTACCATTGTACAATTATGTTTGTTGGTTCTTGGTAGCGGTATTCCTACAGTGGGTGCTATTCAAATCGGGAAAGGCAGAAACTAATAAGGTTTATGAAACACTTCTGATTTTAATTGTTTTGTTTTTTAGTTTTTTAAATTTATACTGAATATGATTGTTTTAGGACCTTTATTTTTGGTTTTGGCTTTCTTCGGAATGGAATTTATGGCGTGGTTTACACATAAGTATATTATGCATGGCTCAATGTGGCACTTCCACCGCGATCATCATCAAGCAGAGCCTGGATTTTTTGAGCGAAACGACGTATTCTTTCTGATCTACGCTGTGCCGTCTTGGCTACTCATTATGCTAGGATCAATGAATGGATATTGGATTGCTGTTTGGATTGGGTTTGGAATTTTGGTTTATGGCATTTGCTACTTTTTAATTCACGATGTATATATTCATCGAAGGTTTCGTTGGTTTAGAGATATTGATCACCCCTATTTTTACGCCATTCGAAAAGCGCACAAGATTCATCACAAGTATAGAGGAAAAGAGGATGGTGAATGTTTTGGAATGCTTATTGTCCCTTGGAAGTTTTACGTTGAGGCGAAAAAAACCTATGCGCGAAAAAACAAAAAGAAATGAGTCTCTATTTGACCTTGATGTTGGTTTCATTTGGTTCTTGCCTCATGTTAAGCTTTGATAGAAAAGTTTCTTTTTACAAAAACCTCAAATATTTATTCCCCGCTATTACAGCGATTGCGGTTCCCTTCTTGATTTGGGATCAATTGTTTACCGAAAAGGGTGTTTGGGGGTTCAATCCAGATTATCTTCAAGGTTTATTTATTGGTGAATTGCCGCTTGAGGAGGTACTTTTCTTTTTCATGATCCCTTATTGTTGTGTATTCATTTATGAGGTTTTGAATGCATATTTTCCCAACGTGTCTTTGCATCGATTGACAATGATGTTCTCGATTTTCATGG
>CAJWCX010000281.1 GCA_913031405.1 uncultured Flavobacteriales bacterium
CAAGGGAAGTCCTGTTTTATAATCTGATACTTTCCCGTAAATCAAAACATCTTGACTAAAGAGACAATGGATCAAACCATAAAAAAGGAAAGCGATAATGTGTTTTAACATTTTCTAGGATTCATTTTGTTTTTTAATGTTTCTTTTTGAAACTAAAATTCCTATTTCATAAAGTATAAATATGGGTATAGACACAATAACCTGCGAGATGACATCTGGTGGGGTGATTAAAGCTGAAAGAATTAGAATGACGACTAAAGCGTGCTTACGATACTTGATTAAAAATTCTGGAGTAAGAAGACCCACCTTAGATAGTAAGTATGTAACAACAGGCAAAAGGAAAAAGATTCCAGTGTAAAACACAGTAGAAATAATGGTGCTCATATATGAAGTGATTGTGAAGTCATTCCGGATTTCTGGGCTGATCTGATAAGACCCGAAAAATTGAATACTTAAGGGTGCGACTACAAAATACCCAAATGATATTCCCAAAAAAAACAAAATGCTTACATAAAAAACAATGCCTTTTGCCATTTTCTTCTCTTTGAACTTTAGTCCTGGTTTAAGAAACGACCATATTTGGTAGAATATAAAAGGGAAGCCAATAACAAGCCCCCCCATAAAGCTCATCATAAGCGCGTAGCCAAATTGTCCAGAAACAGTCATACTTTGAAGTTGCACAGGCACGTCATCAACGCAGGCTCCGAACCATTCACACAGCAACTTAAAGGTGATGAAATCACTACTTTTCATAGACATGAAAAGGTTTTCCATAATCCATTCTTGAAAAGACCAAACTCCAATACCAATAACAACTACGGCTACGGCACTGCGCACTAATCTCCATCTGAGTTCTTCCAAATGTTCTAAAAACGACATCTGCCCTAATTGCTTTTGATTTGTTTTTTCTGTCATTTGATTTTTCGTGGACAAATTTAACCAAAAGCCAAGACTTTAATGGGTTCTTATAACAAATAATGGCGTGTTCGTAAATTGTTTACGGACTTGACATTTAGTTTTGAATAAAAAAACATGGAAACACAATTCGAAATTCACAAAATCAAGTTCAACTCTTTAAGTGATTCCGTAATTATCAATGGAAATATATTGAAAGGGATTCTAAATAGTGAACTAATCTTGCGCGTTCAACATTCTGTTTTAAACAGATTACTGAATCGATTGCAAGAACAGAATCCCAACGTATCTATTAATGACTTTCTTCACACATTTGCTGATCATCAATTGAGTGACTACGAATTCAATTTTGAATCACTCAGGAATAATTGTATTCTGTCAAATGAAATCAAAAAATTTATGACAGATGAGGAATATCGCTTTATCCGTGCTTAAGGGTTTATAAAGACAGTTTCTTCATTGACCTGTTCAGGTTCTATTTTGATAATGCCTTGACCAATTTTGTTTAACTTTTGCGCTTTGATATCTAAAACGGCAACACCGGCTTGCCCCAACTGATAGATATCATTATAGTTGAAGGATGCCAATCCCGCTGTATTGGTATAAGCGGTATCAAATACGGCGACAACTTGAGGAGTTCCTTGGGTATTGGTTCCATAAAGCACTACCATGGCTTCGTCAACAATAGCATTTGTTTCATCTCTTACATAAATATTTGCAATGGTATCGGCTTTTTTTCTACAAGAAAAAAACACTCCACTAACGATTAGTGCAAGCATTATGATTGAAAACTTCTTAGCGAATTTCATGACTTATTAATTTGGTAAATATATAGTTTCTACTGAAGTTGTGTTGATTCGACATCGGGCGTAACCTGCAGCTTCTTTGTTGTTTGATTTCACAAGAATATCAAAATATCCAGTTGTATTTTCTTCTCCAGAGGTATTGAAATATTGATCCATGTCCACGGTTGTAAATCCAGAGGAATTGGTGTATGAGGTATCAACAAATTCAAGCGTGGGCGGATTAGATTGTTGGTCTCCAATGACAACTACTTTGGCGCCATTCACCAATTGGTTGGTAGATGACCTGACAAAAACCTTTAAAATAGCAGGATCCTTCGGTCTGCAACCGATTAAAACAACGCAAAAGAAAAGCACTGCAAAAAAGAAGGGTTTTTTCATCGAAATATAATCTAAATTCAAAGTTAAGCTAATATTTTATTATTTTAAAATCTACTTACGATAAATCCTTTAAAGAGTTACTCAATAACAATTTCAAGGCGGTTCCTCCTTTCCTGGACAATATCTATCGTAGTTATTCCAATTTTTTCATTTTTGTTTACTTCTACTTTTAAAATGGCCACTCCATTCTGACCAGGCTGGTAGATTTCATTAAGCGTAAATAAAGCAATTCCATTCGTATTTGTTTCTTGAACATAGTTTGCCTGAAGTGGATTGCCATTGTCTGAATTCGTCGGCTCACCGCATACCTTCACAGAAGCATTGTTCACTACGTTTCCAAAAACATCTTGTACTGATACTTCCAATTCTGTTGGTTTTGTTTTATAACAAGATGTCATCGTCAACAAAACGAAGAAAAAGGGCATGACAGATTTAAAGAACATTTGAGTTACTTTTGTTGTACTTTTGTATAATACAATTTATAAAGCCTATAAGTTACACTTCGATTTATGATCAATCAAATTCAAAATATTGAAAAAGAGATATCTAATTATCACATTAATGATTCTGCCGATGTTGAAAAATTTCGAATATATTTTTTAGGGTCTAAAGGACTTATAAAGGGGTTATACAATCTTTTGAGAGAGGTTCCCAATGAACAAAAAAAGGAATTTGGACAACGAATTAATCAATTAAGGGCTCATGCAGAGGAGAAACTTAGTAAATACAAATCATCAAGTCCTCAAGATGCAAAAACGGTAAATGA
>CAJWCX010000282.1 GCA_913031405.1 uncultured Flavobacteriales bacterium
GGACCCCTGTGAGGAAATTGAAACACTGATTCAAGATCTTTATAGATTGCAAGAAACACTATGGTGCAGTTGCATCATGACAGATCAGCTTTGGTTTGTTTTTGATACATCCAATCAGAAACTCATTGGTATTTACGACTGGCAATGGTCGCCATAAAGCAGCAACTCATATTTCTCTTCCAAAAAATAAATAGTAAGCATACTTTCGTGTCGGAATTTTTTCGACCTTTAAAACATGTCCGAAAAGGAAATAAAAGAGCATCAATTGTTCATCTCCAGCTACCCAGTCATATATCGATTATGGAGGGATAACAAAGAGAGGATAACGAAAAAAAAAATGTTTTTCAAGATACTTCTTTTTACTACGATCAGTGCTCCGTTTAGATGGGTTCAAAAAATACTCTATCAACGTAGAATTAATAAAATTAACCTCAACCAAAAACCTCCTGTTTTCGTTATTGGTCACTGGCGAAGTGGAACGACTCATTTACACTATCTTCTGGCACAGGACCAACGCTTTTCCTTTCTTGAAGCCTTTCAGGCCTTTTTCTTTAGAGCCGCATTAGTCTCTAGGATATTTATGAAGCCTATACTAAACAAACTCATGCCGAAAACAAGACCTCAGGATAATGTGGAAATCAATGCTAGCGCACCTACAGAGGAAGAACATTCTTTAACTAACCTGACTCATATGAGCGGAATGCAATCATTTTTCTTTCCCCAGAACCTAAGCTATTTTAGTGAATACAACTTGTTTGAAACCTCTCCGGAGAATATTACAAAATGGAAATATATATATGATAAAATGCTCAAACAAATTGCCTTTTACAATGGAAAAAATCGACAGCTTCTTCTCAAAAACCCTCATAACACCGGACGCATCAAAATATTAAAAGAGCTTTACCCTAATGCTAAATTTATTTTCATTCATCGCAATCCATATGAGGTATTTAACTCAACGCAACATTTATACCGGACTACCATAAAGTCGCAATTTCTTCAAGATTTTGGAGAACAGGAAATCAACGAACGTGTGCTACTCGGGTATGAAAAAACAATGATGGCATACCTCGAACAAAGGCACGAAATCGACAAAGAAAACCTCATTGAAATATCTTATAATGAGCTCAGTGAGCAGCCCATGAATTGTATAGAAAATATCTACAGAACACTTAAAATTGGCGACTTTACAGAAGTGAAAACTAATTTTCAAAAATATCTAGACAATCAAAAAAACTATAAAAAAAACACCTTTAACCCTGTTCCATCTGAGCTTAAAAACCAAATCAATAATAGATGGGCATTTGCATTTGAAGCTTGGGATTATGAAATGAACTAATCTCAAATAAGTCCTATAAGTCAAAGATTTTGGTAATTTTGTGTCTATAAAATTGAATGACATTATGGGTATATATTTAGATTTTGAAGAGCCAATTCAGGCTATAGAGGAACAAATAGCAAAAACCAGAGAAATTGGGGAATCGTCGGAAGTCGATATGACCGACAAGATTCAGGAGTTGGAACGAAAATTAAAAAACAAGACAAAAAAAATATTTTCTAATCTCACTCCATGGCAGCGTGTACAACTTTCAAGACACCCCGAAAGACCTTACACAATGGCATATATTAATGCGATTACCGACAGCAATTTTATAGAGCTTCATGGAGATCGAAATGTGAAAGACGATAAAGCAATGGTCGGTGGATTTGGCCTTCTCGATGGGAAATCCGTAATGTTTATTGGACAACAAAAAGGGGTCAATACAAAAATGAGGCAATATCGCAACTTTGGTATGCCTAATCCGGAAGGATATAGAAAAGCATTAAGGCTTATGAAGTTAGCCGAGAAATTTAATAAACCTGTAGTTACATTTATCGATACTCCCGGTGCCTTTCCCGGACTCGAAGCAGAGGAGAGAGGTCAAGGTGAGGCGATTGCAAGAAACATTTATGAAATGATGAAGCTTAAAGTTCCGGTAATATGTATTATCATCGGGGAAGGGGCTTCAGGTGGCGCCTTGGGAATAGGTGTTGGAGACAAAGTGGTCATGCTGGAAAACACCTGGTACTCGGTCATTTCTCCTGAATCTTGCTCTTCTATTTTATGGAGATCTTGGGAATATAAAGAGCAAGCCGCTGATGCATTAAAACTAACTTCAAAGGACATGTCCTCGAACAAACTTGTAGATGATGTCATTAAAGAACCGATAGATGGTGCTCACCGTTCCCCTAAATTGATTTTTGATCGTGTGAAAAAACAAATCAAAAAATATATTCAGGAACTTGAGGAGATCCCATCCGAAAAACGAATTGAACAACGAATTGAGAAGTTCGATAAAATGGGCGTCTGGAAGTAGTAAATCACCGTCCTAAATGAATGATCTACCATCTACACCCGTTGAATATTTAAAAGGTGTTGGGCCTCAAAAGGCATCTTTACTTAATAAGGAATTGGAGATTCACAATTATGGTGACTTGTTGTTTCATTTTCCCTATCGTTATATAGATCGTTCATCGTTTGCTCAAATCAAAGATCTTCACTTTTCTGATAACTATGTTCAGCTTAAAGGAAAGATTGATCAAATTAAAGAAACTGGAAAAGGAAGATATAAAAAACTCACGGCGCGATTTGGTGATAAAACTGGGTATATTGAGCTTATCTGGTTTCAAGGAGTCTCATGGATGAAATCCAGCCTGAGAATCAATGAAACATACATTATCTTCGGGAAAGCAAAAATCTATTCAAAAAAATGGTCCATTCCCCATCCTGAAATGACCTTAGTGAATCAAAATGTGCCAAGAACAGGATTTTTTCCTTTGTATTCAAGTACAGAAAAACTAAATTCAAAAGGTCTTAATTCAAAA
>CAJWCX010000283.1 GCA_913031405.1 uncultured Flavobacteriales bacterium
GGAAGAATATTTTATCTTTATACCTCAATACATCAAGAGTCGTTGCACATGATTTCCCTCCATCAGGTCTAACAAAAGACCAGGAAACAAGACTTCCTTGGTCTTTTCCATAAAACAATGGAAAAAAACCGGCACCTTTTTCGAAATCACCTACAATCCCCTCAACAGGCCATGTAGTTTTCTTAAAACCTGCAACCAATGGATGCAGGTTTTCCAATACCTGAGTTTTGATTTTGTTGTTTTCAATTTTTCTTTGAACGCCAAATACTTGACTCATACTCTCAGAGCAAAATTTACCAGTTCCTATAACAGGTTTTGCAGATCCTATATGAGACTGAAAAAACTCATTCAACTTGGCATCATTGATTGAATCAGATAGTAAAATACAATCCGCATTTTGAAGGTCATATTTTCCTTTTCCATCCTCTGAATTAACATAGCTAACACAAAAATCAGAATCAAAAAACCGCCTCGAAAAAGCTCGCCACGTTTTCATTTTTTTTGGCGAGGAGACAATGGAAAGATGCGGTCTTTTATCGTGGGTAAAACGAAATGGTTCGCCTCCAATAATTTGGTCGGATGTAATCGTAGAACAAACATTCTCTTCAATGTGTCTAATTACCAAATCAAGACCAGTGAAGTGACTTACATAAGGCCATTTTTTCGGATTATACATAACATCAGTGCCATCGCGAATAAGAACAGTATCCATTCCAAATCTTATCATTTGACGTAAACCAAAAGGTCTACCTAACACGCACATATTTGTATGGACGCCCGAAAGAATCACATGCTTAATCTTATTGTCTTTTAGAATATTCCATACAACATCACCCTCAGCAGCTATAAAGTCTTTATCTAAAATCTCAAGGGCAGGTGTCTGAAGGAGCCAAGGAGTGCCAGGAATCCGACCTTCACTCTTCAAGCTTTCTGCCCATTGATAGTTTTCGAATTCATCTTCATCTTCCCCTCCATCCGATTGATCTATAGGATATGATGCCTTTTCTTCTTCGGGAATACGATGACACCATGAAGAAACACCTTTTGGTAAATTTGATGCCACCGGGGTTACAAGAGCCCGCTTTCTTGCATCGTGATCTTTATAGCTCGGCATGCAATCACTTGGGGAATGGATTATTGTAACACCAGATTTTCTAAGAGATTTAATTACCTGGTTTAAACGAGGAGCAAACTCATTAACTCTACGCACTGCAGTGACAGAGTGATGAGAGTCCCACATATCACAAATTATGACAGCCACCTCATCCGTGTTCCATTCAACATCTTTCCATTCATGAATAGAATCATTGCTATTTCTTAGAGTCAATTTCAAGGTTTCAGCTTGTATGTTACGATCAATCACAATGAAAAATAAAAGACATATAAACCACCATAAAAAGGATTGGTTTTTTGGTTTTCTAATCATAAATAAATTCTGAATGAATCGGAACTCTTAATCAAGCGATCAAGAATAATATATATCTTTATATATCTAAAATGGTTTGTTCTTTTAGCCTTTATTTATAAATTTAAACTAACTCAACATGAAAAATACAATATTAATAACGATTTCATTAAGCCTTTGTTTAAGTTGTAAAGGCCCATTAAAAAAAGAAAATACTGATATTAAAATTTATGATAACTCTATTTTGTCCATAATTGATATTAATTCCAAAATAGAGATTCTGGCAGATTCTATTTCTTTACCAGAAGGACCTTTGTGGGATGAGGAATCTAAATCACTATTGTTTACCGACATTATTAATAACAAGGTTTTAAGTTGGAATGAAAAAGATGGTGTCAAAGATTATATATCTCCTAGTGGGAATACTGGATATGCTCCCAATTCTGGTGAGGCGCTTGTAGGAGCAAATGCATTGAATTTCGACGCTAAAGGTAACTTGATTTTATGCCAAATGGGTGACCGAAGGGTTTCGATAATTAAAAACTCACCAACAAGTAAACCTAATTTTGAAACGCTAATCGATAATTATAACGGTAAAAGACTCAACAGCCCAAATGATATTATAATTTCAAGCGATGGCTTTTACTACTTTAGTGATCCTGCTTTTGGATTTCTTAATCTCGATACATTTAAATTTGTTGAATCTGATCTAAGGGAAATTGACTTTCATGGAATTTATAGATTCAACCCGATTAATAAGGAACTATCTCTTGTCACAGATGAAGTAAGCGTTCCCAATGGATTGGCACTATCTCTGGATGAAAAATTTCTTTTCATTAAAAAAATGGGTGTACTAGACGAAAGCCCTAAAGTTTTAAAACTTAATCTTGAAAACAAAGAAATCGATACCCTTTTTGATGGTAAAAAAATCTCTGAAGAATATGGAGGTGATTTTGATGGAATAAAAGTACACTCAAGTGGAAATATATTCTTTTCTGGGGGTGGAGGAATTTTAGTAATCAATCCTGATGGTAAATTGATGGCAAGAATCAATTTTGGGAATGCTACAAACTGTGCTTTTGATAATGAGGAAAAATATCTTTATGTTACTGGTCATCTTGATAATCCAAGAGTCTTCAGATTTAAGCTTAAGAATTAATTTTTTGAACAATTCAGTAATAGTTCAATTAAGCAATAATATCTTTTATGACCAATGACACAATAAAGAGAAAGCTGCCTATAAATATAAGATAGCCTTTCACATTTATCGTCATGACATAAATATAATGATCAAGAAACCTTAAGGATCCAATCTAAAAAACATCAAATGAGATGAGTTAGATTTTCTGAGAAATGAACATATATTATTATAATTATAAATAATGAAGTCTGATTCAGAGGAATTTGTTCGTCTACTTACTGAGGCACAGGGGCCAGTTTAC
>CAJWCX010000284.1 GCA_913031405.1 uncultured Flavobacteriales bacterium
CAATTAGAGTATGGATCAAAAAGATACGAGTCTAAATCATTAGCAAATGCGTATATAAAATCAATATTAAAAAAGCTTGCGCACTTTGACTTTTCCTATATTATTGTAAAAAAAGATCGATCACAAATTAAAATGATTCTTTTGTCTTCTTGGGTCTTTGTAATTATAATGTTTTCTTTATTCTATCAAACTTCTTCCGAGTCGTTTTTTCGATGGAGTAATCCTCGAGATATATTTCAAGCACCAAAACCTTTTAAATTGTATAATATCACAGGACCATTGAATATACTAGGGGGCGAAAAACCAACCATAAGTGTAAAAGCCTCATCCGTAATACCCGACACTATTTTTCTTTTCCTTACACCTACTCAAGTTTCAACCCAGAAAAGGGACTCGTTAAGATTAAAATTTTCTTCTCCTCCAACAGAAACTGGTGAATATATTTTTAAATTACCTGAATTGTATCAAGATTATTCTTATCAAGCAGCTGTATATGCCCGTTTTTTTTGGGAATCTTGGAATGAGGTAACTACGACACTTGATACAATTTTTGTTACAGACAGACCTTCGTTTGAAAATTTTTCATTAAAAATTACACCTCCTAAATACAGTAAAATTACCGAATTCACCCAAGAAGGTAATATAGCGACTATTAAAAGTCTTAAAGGTTCAGAAATTCTAATAGACATTATATCAAACAGAATACTCCGCACTGCATATTTAAGGTTGAATAATGAAAGGGTGAATATGGTTACAAGTCATAATTCAGCATCAGGAGGCTTTACATTATTGAAAGAGGGAAGTTTTATTGTAAACCTTGCTGATGAAAGAGGGATAACAAATAGAGATCCTATTCCCTACACTCTTGAAATTATACCAGACAACAATCCAATGATAAATATCATTAAACCTCCTCCTATGATTGAATTAGGAAATGAGCAAATTATACCGCTACATATAGATGTTGTAGATGATTTCGGTTTTACAGACTTGCAACTTGCATATGAAATTAAAAAACCGGTTTATATGAAGGATGATACATTTGTAGCTATGCTTAAAATTGATGAGCTTGAACCAGATTCACTTATTCAATCTATAAAAATGTTATGGGAATTAAATAATTTAAACCTAATGCCAGATGATGAAATTCATTTTCATTTTGAATTGACTGATAATGATAATATTTCTGGACCTAAAAAAACTATTTCAAACACCTTTATTGCCCGGGTTCCATCCTTGACTGATCTTTTTGAAAGTATAACAAACTCTGAAGAACAATTCTTTGAGGATATGACCCAAGAACTTGATGACATAAAAGATTTAAAAGAAGAGTTTGAATCTTTAGAATTAAAAATGCTCAAAGAAAAGGAACTCGATTGGGATCAAAAACAATCTATCCAAGACGTAATTGAAAATGCAAAAAAGGAGATCCTTCAATTAGAAAAACTATCTGAATCCATTGAGTCTATCACAAAACAAGCAGATAAACATAAATTGTTTTCTCCAAGTTTATTAGAAAAGTTTGATGAACTTTCAAAGCTTGTTAATGATATAATGCCAGAAAATATGAAAAATAATTTGGAAGAACTTCAACAAGCTCTTGATGAATTAAATGTTGAATCATTGCAAGAGGCTTTAAATGATTTATCTAATAATATGGAGCAAATTGAAAATGACCTTGATAGGTATTTAGATATTTTTAAAAGATTCCAAGCTGAGAAAAAATTAGATGAAATACAAAAAAGATTACAGCAGCTTTTTGAACAGCAAAATGCAATTAGTGAAGAAATTAGAGATCTCAGTCCAGATACAGATTTATCAAAATCTCAAAGATTTGTTCAGGAACAACAAAGAAACTTAGATGAGTTTCAAAACATACTTTCTTTAATTGAAGAGGCTTCATTATTAGTCGAACCGTTCAGTAGCACCTCATCAGAAGAATTATCTTCTTTATATGAATCTGATTTATCTATAGAAACTGAATCATCTTTGCAAGACACAGAAAAAAGTTTGAACAATATGGAATTTCAAAGTGCGCACAACTCGAGTTCAATTTCAACCGATAAACTGGAAAATATAATGCAGCAAATGAGAGATATTCAGCAGGGATTTCAAAAGGAGACAGTTTCAGAAATGGCTCAAAAACTTGAAAAACTAATGCAGAACATACTCTACTTATCATCAGAAGAAGAAAATTTAGGAACAGAGGTTGAAAAAACTTATCGAAATTCACCAAGACTTAAAGACCTAGCAGCTAGGCAACAAGTCTTACAAGATCAACTGCAATCTATAACCAATCAGATGATGCAATTATCAAAAGAAACATTTGCCATTACTCCGGAAATTGGAAGAGGGATTGGAAAAGCAAACTATGGTATGCAAGAAGCTAAGGAAAAGCTTACAGAAAAGAATACTTCTCAAGCAAAAGAAAGCCAAAATCTTGCTATGCAGGGATTAAATGATGCAGCAGTAGGATTATTTAACTCTATTGAAAATATGAAAAGATCTGGTTCTGCAAGCGGCGTTGAGCAATTTATGCAAATGATGCAACAAATGGCTGGTCAACAACAAAGCTTAAATCAACAAGGTCTACAGTTAGCTATTGGTAAAATGGCAGCTGCGGCACAACAGCAAATGATGCAGCAGATGATGAAAAGCCAAAAAGGGATTCGTAAATCCTTAGAACAATTAATGAACGAAATGCGCCAGTCCAGTGGAAATAAGCTTGGAGATCTAAGCGGAATTGCAAGAGATATGGATGAGGTTATAAAAGATCTACAAAAAAACCAGTATAACCAAAAGACGCAAGATCGACAGC
>CAJWCX010000285.1 GCA_913031405.1 uncultured Flavobacteriales bacterium
ATTTTTTAATACTAAAAAAGGGCTTGGCTTAAATTTCGCTCTCTTCAATCATTTTAATGGCCTCTTCAACGGTTAATGCATCTGCAATATCAAATTCGCCAGAGGCCGTACGACGCAATTCGATAAGTGTTCCTCCACTCTGAAGTGCCTTGCCAAAGTCTGCTGCAATCGAACGAATATAAGTGCCTTTAGAGCATTTGATAGAGAAGTGAAGCTCTGGCAATGCACTGGTATCGAGTGTAAAGTCAAAAACTTCAATTTGGTTTTTCTTCAGGTCGACAGCCTCCCCTTTTCGTGCAAATTCATAGGCGCGTTTTCCGTCAATTTGTTTGGCAGAAAATATGGGGGGCGTTTGGAATTGTTTACCCAAAAAAGACTGACGAACCTCATCAATGAGGGTGTCCGTTATATGCGCTGTAGGAAACTCGGCATTGTATTCTGTTTCTAGATCGAAAGAGGGAGTGGTTTTCCCAAGAAGGATCGTTCCCGTATAAGTCTTGTGGTCGGCGGTAAGCCCTTCAATTTTTTTGGTAAATTTTCCCGTACACAAAACCAATAAGCCAGTTGCCAGCGGATCTAAGGTTCCTGCATGACCCACCTTAATTTTTTTAACCTGAAGCTTTTTTTTAAGTTGCCATCGGAGCTTGTTGACCACATCAAAAGAGCTCCATTTTTTTGGCTTGTCGATTAGAAGCATATAGCCCTCCTGAAATTGGCTTGCTTTCACGCCATCTCGAGATTTACGCCTACCGCCATCAATATAAGGATGAGTCCTCCAAGAATAATACGGTAATACCCAAAGACCTTAAATCCATTTTTATTGAGGAATGAAATAAAGGACTTAATGGCGAAATAGGCCACAATAAAAGCAATTACATTTCCCATTAGCAGAATGACCCACTCGTTATTGGTGGATTCTATTAGCAGCTCTTTTTCATCCCAAATGGATTTTACAGTGGCTGCAAACATCGTTGGAACAGCCAAGAAAAATGAGAATTCTGCAGCTGCTTTTCGGGTGAGCTTCTGAGACATTCCTCCAATGATTGTTGCTGCCGAACGAGACACTCCTGGAATCATGGCAATGCTTTGAATTACACCTATAATAAAAGCAGTTTTATAAGATACATCTTCTGTTCCTTCGGTCTCATTTTTAGCAAAGTACTTGTCAACAAACAAGAGTACTATACCACCAACCAATAACGAAATGGCAACCACCACAACTTCCTCAAGCAGCGCATCAACATATCCCTTGAGCGACAATCCGATGATGCCAGTTGGTAAAAATGCAACAAAAAGCAGCACGTAGAAATTTATTGACTTGATAAATTTTTTGAAGTAAACCAGCACTACGGATAAAATGGCCCCAAATTGAATGGCCACCGTAAAAAGCTTAACAAACGAATCAGAGGCATTTCCCATAAAAGTCGAAGCAATGATCATATGACCTGTAGAGGACACTGGTAAGAACTCTGTGAGTCCTTCAATAATCGCTAAAATAATCGCCTCTAAAAAACTCATAGTAAAGAACAAAAAGGGTTAGTCCTCTGACTTTTCTTTTTTATTAGGCTTCATAATGGAATACAAAATTACCCCGTAACCCAATAAGATCAGAATGGGCGCAACCGTAATGCGCATGTGACTGAACAAGGCGTCACCATCAAACTCTTCTGGAGAATCTGCCCCACCGCCAATCATCAGAATAAAACCCAAAACATTGATTCCTAGGCCAATAAAAAGCCATTTATAGTTGTCTTTATTGAATCCAAAATGATAAATAGGATCTTTTGTTTCTCCCTCTACTTGTTTATTTGATTTTTTCATCTTTTACGAATATAAGTCGTCCAAACTCATGCGAAGATACTTGTTTAATGCAAACAAAGTAGATAAAACGGTAATAAATATCCCGAGAACCAACAAGCATGAGGCTAGAATTATAAAGGAATTTTGACTGAAAGTAATTTCGAAAGTGTCAAAAACATTGTTTGACGCGTAGAAGACCGAAACCAAAATGAACATCCCAATAATGGACGAAAAAACACCTTGTAAGACCGCCTGAAATAAGAAGGGGCGACGAATGAAAGAGCCCTTAGCCCCAACAAGCTGCTGGGTTTTTATGGTGAACCTTTTGGAATATAGAGCCAGTCGTATTGTATTGTTGATCATGGCAACAGCTATAATCACCAATAAAAGAGCAACCCCAAGCAACAAATAAACAAACTGCTGAAAGCCCATGTTGACATCTTTGACACTATTTACGTCGTAGCTGACCTCATCAATTTCTCCAACAAAGGTTTCCATGATTTTTTCAGTGATCAAATCCATCCCCTTTTTATTCGCAAGCTTTTCAACCGGACTAAAAACAACTGTTGGGGGCAACGGATTGTCCCCGTCCAATAATTGCAGCATATTGTCTTTTGATGTGCCCACGCCCTGAAAATCTGCCATGGCACGTTCTGGAGAAACAAAATACACCTCGCTAAATTCAGGCCATTGCTGAAGTTCTATTTCAATCAACTTGATGTCTGCATCATTCAAATCGGAATTGAAAAAGACATCTGCTTTAATGCTTTCTTTGACTTGCTTTTCAAATTCTTGAATACCCAAAACACCCCCGATGATTAAACCAATCATAAAAAGCACTAGAGATATTCCAATCACCGTAGAAGCATAACTAGTTCTTACACCTCTTCTACTATATTTATCTATCTTCTTAGCCACGAATACGAAAATAGAAATTATACCCAGAGCTTTTCACAGGACTGAAAAAAGAATTGAACTCTTCGATGTGTATTATTTGGCCTGCATGAGCCCACGTG
>CAJWCX010000286.1 GCA_913031405.1 uncultured Flavobacteriales bacterium
GACCCATTCGGTTTTGATAGGCATTGAAATAAAATCGATCCATTATTTCTGGTTTTTCTATTTCTAAATTGATTAGACCAGCCATACTTTCATAACCATTGACTACATTACCAGCTCCTTTAGTGATTTGAATAGTTTCAATCCAAGAACCAGGAATAGTTTCTAGTCCAAAAGAGCTTTCAATTCCACGTAAAAAGGGAATATTTTCCACTTGAATCTGAGTGTATATACCTTCCAAACCCATCATTCGTATCTTCTTTGCTCCTGAAACGGCATCCGTCATGTTGACATCTACAGAGGCATTGGTCTCGAATGATTCCCCCAAATTGCAACAGGCGGCTTTTTTTAGTTCACTTGAAGTTAGCTCCTCTACGTGGAGCACTTTAAGACGAGAAATGGAGTACGATTTCTTTTTGAATTCAACAATCACCTCAGGAAGAAGTTGCTCAGCATACAATACGACATTAAGTGCTAGAAATCGATCTTTCTTTGAAACAATAACAGTATCAGATAAATATCCCCTGGCCGAAATGACCACGGTATCAGGAAGCTTTTTAGGTAATATGATTTCAAAGACACCTTTTTCATCTGTAACAACTCCTTTTTGCGCATTGAGTAACCTTACTTTCGCACCATACAAAGGCTCAGTTTTTTTACCATTGTTTCCTTGAATAAGACCATTCAACTGAGCCGAACAAAGTAGCGAAAAGAAGACACATAAGGAAGAAACAAAAAGTTTCATAGGTAAATTAGTTACAAAGTAAACCGATAACCCACACCTCTGATGGAATGAAAATATGTGGGTTCTTTGGGGTTTTGTTCAAAAATCTTTCTGAATGTAAGAATATAATTATCAATTGTTCTTGAAGTTGGGAAATTGTCTTTACCCCAGAGTTTGTCAAGAATATCATCTCTAGAAACCACTTTTCCTTTATTCTCATTAAACAATTCTAGAAGTTCTATTTCTCGCTTTGAAAAGACATGAATGGTTTTGGATTGTTCGTCAGTGGCTTCAAACGAAGAAAAATTGACCCTAACATCTCCAATTATAATACTCTTGGATGATGGCTCTGGTTTACTTACGATCAAATTTTGAATCCGTAAAATCAATTCCTCTAAGTCAAAGGGTTTAGCCAAATAATCATTGGCACCCAATTTAAGTCCGTGTATACGGTCCGATGCAATTCCTTTTGCCGATAGAAAAAGTATAGGCACCTCACTCAATGCCCTGATATCTTTACAAAGATCAAAACCACTGTATTCCGGTAGCATGACATCAAGAATAATTAAATCGTATTCGATAATTTCCTTTAAGGCTTCTTTAGCCTTCCTACCATGATTGAAAGATCTTACCGTATAGCCCTCCAATTCTAGATTTAATTTAATTAAATCAATGATACTTTCTTCGTCCTCTATTAAACAAATGTTCTTCATTTTTCATTGTAATTAACATCCATTATATTTGTGTACAAAATTAACAAAACTATTCTGGTGAAAGTGAAAACTAAAACACCGGCGTCTAAAATTAAAAACTACTCTATGAAAAATCTAATTGCATTTTTATTTTTCCTTCAAATTTCCTTATTCGCATTGTCTCAGGGAAAACAAAAAGAAATTCGACCATTTGAAAACCTTAAAAATATACCAAGGATTGATATGGCAACACCCAACCTAAAAGCAATTCATGAAGAAGATCTGTTGCGAGAAAAAAACGGAGAGCTCTATCGAATTGGTGTTTCCATGGAATCGAATATTAGCACTTCAAACTCCGGAGATTGGATTATTCACAATGACGGGTCGAAAACATGGTATGTTCGGGTTTCATCTCCTGGAGCAGAGGCTTTAAGTTTCCTCTTCTCTAAATTCATTTTATATGGTGGATCTGTCCTTACCATAAGAGACCTAAATGGAAAACTCGTTCATAAACCTATGACGTCCCTTGATGTGATTGATCACCAAATGCAGAATGCCGCACTTTGTTTTGGTAATGATCTTGTGATTGAGATATATGAACCTGCTAATGTACAGGCCTCTGAAATCTTAATTGATCGCGTAATCTATAACTACCGTTCTACAGGAAATCCTAATGCAAATAAAATTAACGAATCACAATACTGTGAGGTCAATGTGAATTGCTCACCAGTAGGAGATTCCTGGCAAGACGAGAAAGACGGAGTTGCCCGAATATATGTTGTTGAAGGAAATAGTGCTGGGTGGTGTACGGGATCTCTAGTTAATAATACAGCTCAAGATTGTAAACCTTACTTCTTGACAGCACTTCACTGTGGAGTCAATACAAGTTCAGGTAACATGAACCAATGGCGATTTTACTTCAGATACGAGTCTCCAAACTGCAATAATCCTAGCACAGCAGGAACATTGGATGATCACTACATTCAAGGATGTTTCAGAATTGCGGACTCTGATGATGGGGGAGGAAACTCAGGCTCTGACTTCTTACTCGTTCAATTAGGAGCTGCTAGTAATGAAACCTTCACAGTAAACACTTTAAAATCATCAGATTTTAGTGCTTATTGGAATGGGTGGAAATCTTCTTCATCTGCCTCTCAAGGAGGAGCTGGAATACATCACCCATCTGGGGATATCAAAAAAATATCAACCTTTAATGGAAACACGCAAAGTACGTCCTGGGGTTCTGCAGGAGGTTCTCATTGGCAACTATCTTGGTCTTCAAATGCCAATGGTCATGGGGTAACTGAAGGAGGTTCATCGGGATCGCCACTTTTTAACAACAGTGGACAAATCATTGGAACATTGACAGGAGGAAGTTCTTATTGCAACACT
>CAJWCX010000287.1 GCA_913031405.1 uncultured Flavobacteriales bacterium
CATTAGCTATAAAGTTTTTATCTAATGCAGATCTTGTTGAGCAATGGGGATTAATAAAAAGAGAGACATTTTTTGCTCTTTGGTTTTTGACTTTTTTCGCATTATTCCTATACCTTGCAGGTTTTATAAAATTCCCACACGATAACCCAAAGCTCAGAATAGGTTTTATCAGAATATCATTTTCTGTTTTAGTTTTTTGTTTTGCAGTTTATTTAATTCCTGGTGTTTTTGGCAAAAACTGGTGGAATCACAATCTTCTCAGTGGATTCCCTCCAGCAAAGTATTATTCATACTTTAACCCTGAACATGAGATTAAAAATATTTACAAAGACTATCAAAAGGGCTTAGATTATGCTAAAAAAGTAAATAAACCCGTAATGATTGATTTTACTGGTCAAGCCTGTGTCAATTGTAGAAAAATTGAGGAGGCAGTATGGATAGACAAGGATGTGAAGAGTATATTAGATAATGAATATGTTGTAATATCACTATACGTTGATGAAAAAACAATATTACCAATTGATTCTCAAGAGACTGTTGACATAATAACCAGAGACGGAAATGTTAAGAAAAAGAAAATTAAAACAATTGGAAATAAATGGAGTACCCTTCAAAGTTTAACATTTCAAAATAATACTCAACCTTTATATGTATTGATGTCTCCTGACGAAAAGCTATTAGCCAATCCAATCGGTTATAGTTTTGCAAAAAATGTTTCTAACTATTTAGGATACCTGGAGTGTGGAGTTGATGCTTTTAACAGTGTAAATGATCAAGAAGAATAGTTATGAAAATGCCAATTTCCGAAATAATTGACAGATTTACAATAACAAAATTAAAGTCAGAGAGAACAACTGAAGATGTTCAAAAAGAGCTTGATGCTTATTCATCAGAAATTTCAAAGTACAGTGAGAATATCAATACGTTCGTTGATAGGATGTATGAAATCAATGGCAAAATATGGGATACCGAAGGAGATATTAGAAAAGGCATAGATATGCCCCTTGAAGAGGTCGGAAGACTCGCACTAGCAGTCAGAGATTTGAATTGTATTAGAAATTCTATCAAAGCTGAAATTGTTGAAAACTATTCCGAAGGTTTTAAAGAAATTAAAATTAATTATAAAAAAATCGATTACGGAAGGGGATAGTTTTGTCTAGAATATCTATTCTAATTCGTATTTTTGTATAACATTATGTATATGAAACAAATAATTTACTCAGTACTAATACTTTTTTCAATTCAACTTTTCTCTCAACAAAGCCTTAACATGGACCTGGTTGGGAACTTGCCATATCCACAAGGAACTAACGATATTTGGGGTTATGCTAATGGAAGTTCCGAATACGCTCTAGTAGGAACAGTCACAGGATTTTCAGTTGTAGATGTCACAAACCCTTCAAATCCAATTGAACTATTTTTTATTGAAGGTAGTAACTCAACTTGGCGAGATATCAAAACCTGGGGGAAATATGCATATGTGACTACTGAAGCCGAAGATGGCTTATTAATAGTCGATCTAAGTGATTTGTCAGGACAAACATACGTTTACACACAAGAGTTTTTTTTAACTTCACACAACATCTACATCGACGAAAACGGATATGCATACATTTTTGGTGCTGATACAGGAAATGGCGGTGCAATTATATTAGATTTGACAAATGATCCTATGAATCCAACCATTGCCGGTATTTTTGATGACTACTATCTCCATGATGGTATGGTAAGAGGAGATACTCTGTGGGGTTCTGCTATTTATGCTGGTGTTTTTTCTGTTATTGATGTTTCTGATAAATCAAATCCTTCAATTATGTCGTCTTATCCCACATCATGTCAATTTACACACAATGCATGGATATCTGATGACAATAACTATTTATTTACCACAGATGAAACTTCAGGATGTTACATTGGTTCTTACGATGTTTCAGATATTTATAATATCCAAGAAATCGATTTGGTCCAAGAATGGACCGGTGATGGAGCTTATGGACAACAAGAAGAAGTAATACCACACAATACCCACGTTTTTGGTGATTATCTTGTAACGTCATATTATACATCTGGTGTTACGATAATAGACGCCAGTGATCCATTCAACCTCATAGAAGTTGCATATTATGATACATCTCCTTCTTCAGGAGGTTCGTTTGATGGTTGTTGGGGAGCTTACCCTTATCTTCCATCTGGCTTAATACTAGCAACAGATCAACAAGAAGGACTCTTTGTTCTACACACCCCATATGGCTCATATGAAGGCTTTGGTTGTACCAATCAAAATGCATCAAATTTTAATCCTAATGCAACTATTAATGATGGCTCATGTATTTTTTTAGGTTGTACTGATTCAACTGCTGAGAATTATAATTCTTTTGCAACTGAAGATGATGGTACATGCGAATATTATTGTGATAATTTTAATGTTATACCACCTAATTGTCTAGACATGACAATTATCTCAGGCGAGTCAGCGATCTTAAATTGTGAAAATCAACAATTGATTTTTTCTGATTCAAATGGAAGTATCCTATATGAAGGAATTTCATTTGAAACTGAGCCGTTACTAAATAACAGTACTTTTTTTGTTTCTAACTCACAGGTCGTTGAAACTATTAATTCGTCAACTGGTGAAGAAAATCATCAAGGAAATGGACAAAATGCTGACTACAGTGGTTCTATATACAATGGAGGATTAATTTTTGATTGTTACTCAGATTTTGTACTCAACAGTGTAAAAGTTTATACCGATTATGAAGGAATAAGAACCATTGAATTGCGAAATCAAAATAATGAATTG
>CAJWCX010000288.1 GCA_913031405.1 uncultured Flavobacteriales bacterium
TAATTGGTATCGCAAAGGCAGCAGTTTTACCTGTTCCAGTTTGTGCACTACCTAATACGTCTTCTTTCTTGAGAACTAGAGGTATTGCTTTTTCTTGAATGGATGTGGGGTTTATATATTCCTCATCTTTTAACGCCTTGATTATTTGAGGTATTAGATGGAGGTCTTCAAATTTCATTTATTTCTAATCTGATGCTAAAGTAAGTATAAAGGATGAACTTCGATGATTTGTTTTTCATTGGGTTAACTTACAGCTCAATTGTTGAGCTTTAATATTGTTCGATTATCTTTAGAAGAATGATAAAAGGAATTACATTCTGTATATTGCTATTTTTTCAGACCTTATAAAGCTTAATTACTTGGTTTCACATATATTCGTTATTCTAAACTCAAAATAACTGATGAATAGAATTTTTATTATCGCAGCTTTAGAAAAATGCCTATTGTTTTCATTTTTCGTTTTTATGCATACTTCAGCTGGTTTTAGTCAGGTCATTAAAGGATCAGTCAGAGATGTTAAAGGAGAATCTATACCTTTTGCCAAGGTTTGGATTAAAAATACAAGTCAAGGAACCATTACCAATGGAAAAGGACAGTACCACCTAGATGTTTCGCAACGAGATCGCTTCGAGTTGCGTATTTCATCCATAGGTTTTGAATCTATTGATACTACGGTTGAGCTAGTTCATGAGGTCTATGAATGTAACGTAGTCTTACAATCGGTTCAGGAGCTAGAAGAAGTCGTAGTTATTTCAGAAAGCAATAAGGAGAAAGGAAAAAGAATTATGAAAGAAGTTATTTCAAGAAGAAGTGGTTTCTTGAATGCCGCTGGTAGATACAAATGTCAGACCTATTGCTTCACCTCTTTAGATAAGCGTTCAGAATCTGTATCAGATACTTTAGAGGAAGATTCTGAATTAAACATGTCTAAAATGAATATCACAGAATGGAAAAGCATCTCTTATTTTGAAGCAAAGAATCGATATAAAGATGTAATCACGGGTTTTATTGATTATACAGAGAAAACCGAAAATAGAGTAAGTGTCTCTGCCTCTTTTTCTAACCGGGAGATTGGAGAACCTTCTGGAGGGGTTGAAAGCAATCCATACATTTTTGTAAACGGCATAAAGGATGCTGATATAAATATTTTTAAAAGTATCATTCATGCACCTACAATCTCTCAACGTCCTTTAATTTCACCTTTATCATATAATGCATTTATATATTACAATTTTTATTTAGAGCAGACTTTTTTGGAAGGGAAGGAGTTTATCTATGAAATACGTGTAGAGCCAATGTTTAAAGAGGAAGCATTGTTTTCCGGAACACTTTATATTAAGTCTGAATCCTATGAACCTGAAGGTTATGAATTAGCTGTAAACAACGGAGCTATGGGTTACTTTAAAGAAATGAGAATAGTTTGTAGTTATCAAAAGATAGATGGTAAACTACTTCCGGTAAAGCGTGAGTTTGTTTACCTAATTGAAGAGAAAAATTTATTTTCAGAGAATAATTTTATTCACGGGAACTCTCGTATATCTCATGATGAATATCAATTTGAATTTGATGATAGCAATCGAAACTTTTGGCTGGAAGAAAAAGTATACGAGCCAAGGGCATTCGATCGTGATACAAGTTTTTGGAAGGAAATTAGACCTTTTTACCTTGAAAGTGAAGAACTTTCATTTATACAAACACAAGACAGCATCACCAATTATCAGAGTAGTGAAAAATACCTCTTGGAGCAAGACAGTTTATACAATTCGCTCTCTGTTTGGGATTTTCTTTTTAATGGTGTAGGCTTTCGGAACTCCAAAAAAAAACAATCATTTTGGTTTTCTAGTATCGTTAATGGGGTCGATCCATTTGGAGTAGGTGGATTTCGTTATAATATGGACTTTGAATATGAGAAAGAGTTCAAGAACGGTCATGCTATCGAGCTTAGACCTTATCTAGATTATGGGCACAATAATCGTGATCTAAAAGGCACCTTTGGTTTGGGGTATTTATATGCTCCTCTTAAGTTTGCTAAAATGTCTTTTAGGATTGGCGATACTTATGATTTTGTAAATAGTTATCAAAGTATTCAAGGGACACTTTCACCAGCGAACAGAGTTCGGAATCGAGTTGTTGAGCTCAATCATGAATTTGAAGTTATTAATGGTTTGTATCTGAGAACGGGTATAGAGGCTTCTCTGAGACAAGCGTTAACAAATATTGTTTATCCTGAGTGGGTCGATATTTTTGGTGATTTTTCTCAACCCCTTGAATTTGATGATTACGGTGTGTTTATCACAGAATTTGAATTTGCTTACAGAATCAGGCAAAAATATATTCTTAAGGGAAATAAAAAAATCATAACCAATGCGAGATGGCCCTTATTAAAATTTAAATATAGAAAAGGGTTCCCAAACTTATTCGGAACAACTTCCGATTTTGATTTTGTGGAGTTTGGAATGAATGATCGAATCCAACTGAACTCGTTAGGTAATTCTGAAGTGAATGTTTTTGCCGGAGCTTATCTGAGGAAAAATAATCTACGCCCCATAGAGTATGCGTATTTTAGAACCTCAGATCTCGGTTGGTTTTCTGACCCAACTAAATCCATGCAGATGTTAGACACAAATTTAAGTACATCTAATTCTTATTTACAGGCCAATTTCATTCATCATTTTAATGGTTTTTTCTTGAATAAAATATGGGGAATCAATCGATTAAAGCTTGAAGAAACAGTAGGAGGAGGATTATTAATAGTTCCTGAGTCCAGTTTTAGTCTCATTGAATTTTATGTGGGTGT